>DASPOC010000001.1:0-4945 GCA_035626195.1 Bathyarchaeia archaeon
AACACGATCGCCTCCGTCCCTAACACAATCGCCTCCGTCCCTAACACAATCGCCTCCGTCCCCACGGCGATCGCCCCCTCCGCCTCTAAGACGCCCAGCCCCGCCCCCACGGGGACGCCCCAGTCCACTACCCTGCCTAGATCGAGGCCAACACCGACGCCCAGCACGCCAAGACCAACACCGACGCCCAGCACGCCAAGACCAACACCGAGGCGACCGCGACGCTAACACCGACCCCGCATCCGCCCACAAGACGCCCAGCCCCGTCCCCACCCAGGTGGGGCGCGTCTCATCTGCCCGGCCCGCGGTAACAGAGGAGTGTTACTTGGGAGATCTGCAAGTTGAATATCCACGACTTGTGCCACGATATCGTCGACGAGAAGCGTATCGCCTAAGCGAACGGCCTCGTCTAGCGAAAAAACCAGAGCCAACGCATCCCCGTATTTTATCAATACATACATCTCAATCACAACACTCTACCGAGGAAACAAATTGCTTCGCACGTTTTCTCGCAGTTGCAAGCTATACAAGTCTACGATTCTAATGTCTCCGCGTCACGGCTGTTTGTGACGGGAAGCTAGCAGCGCGCTAGCCATTCCTTAAGCCGTCTTTTCCTTTTTTTGTCTCTTTTGGTTAGCACATAGTAATGTATAATAAAATAGTGCAACATATAGCAAACCATGAATGAACACACGACTATACAACTCAGCCCCTCGACACGAGAACTCCTCAAAGCGGTAGGCAGGAAAGGCGAGACGTACGATGAAATCATTTTGCGCTTGCTTACCGTTGAAAAAGCCTACTTGGCGCTGAAAACGCAAATGAGCGCTGCCAAAAAATAGGCGCGTATTGCGTTTGAAACTAGTTTCACACTCATAGAAGATAAGCTAGGCAACCGATGTGTCAGAGACGAGGCTCGTTTGCTCTTGCCTTCGTCTTATGGTCTAGTCCTATTTGTGAGGTGAAAAATATGGTATATGGCATTGACCTCTTGAGGAGGGAGGGCTCATTGATCCTCTCCATCGCGTTTTTGCTGTTTCTAACGCTCTGCGAGTTTTTTGAAGTGACGCTTATGAATCTACACCTATTGAAAAAACAGCACCCTATGAGTTAGGCTCTAGAGATTCGCAACGATAGTGCACATTACAAGCGCCAACGCATCAGAATCATCAAGAAATATCTACTTAGAGCAAAGTCGCCATTGCGTAATTCTTATTGATGGAAGTACCGATAACTAGGTAATTAAGTAATATTGTCCATTAATGCATATGCCTTCTAAATTGGCCAAAGTCGCCGATTAAAATCGACCGCCAAGTCACCAAAGAGCAACGGGCCTTAAATCCACGATTGAAATAAATATCGAGGGCATAGAGGGTTTAAAATGGCATGCTGCCGTCCAAGTCAAACACAGATAGCGCGCGATTACGTTAAGGGAATAATCATATCGACAATAGAGGTCAACGGCGCGCCCGAAACCGCGCTTATTGATAAAAATACGAGTTACGTCGTCGCTAAGTATAATACGCTGCGAGGGGCGCTACACGGACATACCTATTTTTGCGATGCGGTCGCCAAATCCTACCAGATTAAAGATGCCTGGGATGATGAGATAACTCTCGTACCGCGCGACGAGAATGACCCCTATTATTTAGAGAGCATCAAGATAAGCGCGGATAGGTGTTTTTTTCCCGATTTTAAATGAGGTACACCAACACAGCGTGTTCCTTTCGCTATCTCCTTAGCTACTAGCTCATTGTTTCTTTTTTCGATTTCCAGCCCGTCAAGCTCCTCTTTTTTTTAGGTTGTGCTTGACCCTCATAGAGATATAGCATGCAAAGCTCGTTGGACGTTAGTTTCCCACCACACGGATAGCCCTCTTTAAGGTGCCTTGCGTGAAATGCAAGCGTGATGAACTACCAAAGGTGCGAGAAGTACGCCCATTGCAAGCTGCGCGGCGATAGAGAGCACGTTACGTATTGCGAAGAATATCGCCGCCCGCGCTATATCAGAGACTAACCCAGCGGCCATTTGCCTTTTGAAGCTTTAATAACGCTCGCAGCTAGGAATAACGGCCTTTTTTGACGTTATTACGATGCAGTTTAGGGGTATCAATCGCACGGGCTTAGTCGATCTGCGCTTATAATTCCCAGAGCATATCGAAGTTGAGTATGCTCGTCCATGATCAGTGTCATAACGCTCTACACTTAAATGCTCTGAAACGTCCGCTTTGAGGAACGCCGTCGGAAAGCGGCGCTCCGCGCTCGTTTAGGGAGGCATCGAAATTGGTATGATAGGTGAGCTCTATTAGAGAACGATCGCATTAAGACGAAATATTCAGAAGCTCACGCTTGGGCTGTGAAACGAGATTCGTCCTTGTTTTCTGGTCCCACGAAGGCATCGCACTCATGATTGGTGGAGAATTAACTTGTGGACCCGAATCATAAATGAAAGCATGCAGAAAGGCGTAATTATGGAACAAAAAGACAAAGACAAGAGGGAAAGAATCAACTTGGATCGGCGTGAAATGCTCAAGACCAAGGATGATGTTGCCGCAACAGGCACGGCCATAGGCGATCTGCCCGCGGCTGAGCGGCCGGGGAGCAGATAACTTTGCACGGGGAGCACAACGTTTACGGAGCCCCTCCGGGCACTGGCATCTCGATGCCGCCCTACTACCTGCCAACGGACTCGGTCAAGAACCGCAACATATACTTTCCATCAACCGAGCCCCTCAGCCCAGACGAGATGCGCATCACCTTCATGGGCAGCCAGCCCTGGCCGCCGCGCCTATCTCAGGCCGCCGAATGCATCATGGTGGAACTGGGCGACGGAAAGCGGTTCTTCTTTGACTTCGGCCCAGGTTGCTTGCGCAATATCATCGCCAACCAAGTGCCAGTCGTCGAGATCGATAACATCTTTCTCTCCCACCTGCATATGGATCATATCGGCGACCTGCCTTATCTGTGGGCTTTCGCCCCCTTCGCCGGGCGCTCGAAGCCGCTGCATATTATAGGCCCGTCGGGCCGCACGCAGGCGCTGGGCACTAAGGCCATGTTCGCGAACATGAAAAAGTTCGGCGCTTGGACCTTGCAGGCTTTCAGTGGTTGCGGGCCAGTCCAGGATTTCTACGAGAATAGCGATGTCGCCGAGTTCGACTTCAGTGATGACGGCGGCGTCTGCTATGACAAGGACGGTGTGAAGGTGACTCACTGGCGGCGTTCGCACGCTATGGACGGCGCCTCCGCTTTCCGCCTGGACTGGAACGGTCTTTCCTTCGTATACACGGGTGACGGCAAGCCGGATTGGCTCACCGCTGAGCACGCCAAGGGAGCGGATGTGTTCGTAAGCGAGATGGCTGTAGACATCGTTAACCTGTGGGCGTTGAAACAGGGCGTACTGCCTGTGTTCGGTGCCCTCACGCTCGATATACACCACACGACGCATTATGGCTTCGGCTACCTCGCCAATCTGGTGCAGCCGCGGCTGGCCATGGCCACGCACCTCTCCTTTGACCGCGAGTTGCTCGGCGAAATGTCTGCCGGCGTGCGGATATTCTACAAGGGTCTATTCGCTTACGGCATCGATAACACCGTTGTCAATGTCGCCAAAGATCGCATCTGGATCCGTGAAGCTGCTCTCTCCGATTACGCCGGCGTTGCCCGCCCGAACCCGCAGTGGGTAATCGAGAACATGTACGACGGCACGCCGCCGACAGCGCTCCCAAAGCAAAAGTGGACAGTCGCCAGCAACCAGGAGGAGGCGATACGCGACCTGGAGATAGATCCTGCGCTCTTCACGCCAAAAGACCAGATGCGGAAGTGGTGGCGCGAGTTTCCGCAGGACGCTAAAATAGAAGATTTGTTAGGCGGCGCACCGGCCGGCCTGCAGGCGCCGAAGAAGTAGGGGAATAGGCTAGCTCCAAAATACGACTCGGTCAGCAGATAAAGGAAATACGTTCCGTCTGGCGTTCGATAGAGATAGCGATTCCGATGGCCTTTGAGGTATTTAATGGTGTCAGGCAGCTCGTTAAGGCGTTGAGGGTTGCCGTGTCGGTATCGTAAACCGCTACGGCCCGCTCGCATGCACGGACATCCGGCGGGTCCAGCTCCTCCTAGGGCGTGAGAACCTCAAACCCACACAGGTCTACCTCCGGTTCCTGGAGAGCGATACGCGGGAGGCGCATGACGCCGGTGCGTTTTAAGGCTATGCTGCCGTGTTGCTTCGTTCTTTAGCACGATGAGTCCGCCCTTTTTGTGGTATTTACAAGACGCAACAGCGAAATTATCCGCGTTTTTCCTAACAAAACGCTATAAACTGAAGCTCTGTTGTCGTCATGGTATGGGATAGCGGACTTAACATAATCATAGGGGTATCTGGAGGAGACCAATGAGCGTATTTTGCAGAAATTATTGCGGTTCTGCTCCGGGCCGTCCTCATCTTTTCGTGTCCTGGAAGCAGGACGAAGAGAGAGCCGTTCGCCACGTGAATTCGCACGGTATGGGAGCAGTCTGAAACAGTCTGAAAGAGGGAGATAAAACATGAACGAGAAGCAGAAGAATGTAGGGGGTCACGTCGTCATAATGGCCGGTTACCAGGCCATAGAACCTGCAGAGGAGAACTTCGGTAGGCTCGCACAGCTGGTAAAGGATAAGAAAATCAAGAGTGAGGGCATGATCCTTGTCGAGCGTGACAAGGAGGGCCAGGTCAGCATTGCTGCGACCGTCGACCGTCAAGGCCGTGCAGGGGCCGGTTGGACTGGTGGCGTCGGCCTCATCGTCGGCCTCGTCTCGCCGCCGCTACTCGTATCAGTCGGTACAGGTGCAGCAACTGGTGGCCTGATCGGCAAGTTCACCAAGCGTAAGGTGGAGAGCGGCATAGAGAGCGGGCTCGGCGACAAGCTCAAGCCGGGAACGGCAGCCGTCATCGCCATCGTTGACGGGGCAGA
>DASPOC010000002.1:0-14117 GCA_035626195.1 Bathyarchaeia archaeon
AGCCAAGACCTTTGGGTCATTGTACAAGGCACGGACCATCAGCTTTGGCAAAAGGTTGCAGGGGGCCACGAGGCCGACTGGAGAGCCCCTGGTTCGCCTCCTGAGGCGCTGGCCACTGCTTCACCGGCCGCCACCCTCAACATCGCGGGCCACACCGTGGTGGCTGTCACCACTACGAGCGGGAGCGTCTGGTGGGCCTCACATGATGTTGCCGGGAACCTTACCGCCGGAAACCTGACCGGATGGTCTTCTGCGAGTAGCCCCTCATAGCATTCTCAGGGATTGCTGATATCGATATGCGGAGCGCATAGAGCAACGAAAGGTTAGGAACGCCCCGTAGGTGATCGGGGTGTATTTTTCTTTTACCTTTTCCGCAGCTCTTCGCTCGTTATTTCTTTTTTCGATTTCCTTTGATTCCTGGGCCCCGTTCACCAGCTCACGCAGAAGTCGACAGTGACTGCCTTAGGAACGTCCTGCATGATGAGCCTCTAAATTTTACCACACTTTCACTCTACTTTTACCCAACAATTACCCAGATATACACGCCATCTGACCCCATTAACAACGATTGCGTAGAGGTCGATGAACGCATCCTTGAAATCGCGGATTACAAAAACGACTATGCTGACGTGGCCGCAGAAAAGCTCATAGGTGGTGCTCGACTAGTTGGGAATGAGATAGAAGTCAACGGCGAGATAGTAATACCAAAGTATCCGTTGATTCCATTAGAGGGAGCAGGAGAGTGATAATCGAATATGGTACAAGAAGAAGCCTACGAAAAAATCAGCCCCACTGCTAAGCTAGTAGCGCACATAAGGAGCTTTACCGATATTCCGTTCACCAAAGAAATAGCCGCGGCAAGCGGAGCAGAGAAAGACTTTCAAACACTAGCAGGCAAGAGCGCGGAACTCATGACAGAACAGTTCGCTTTCAATTGGGAGGCACGCTACAAAACTACTGATCAGATCATTGCACGTTACCACATGACACAAGTTTTGGAAATCGCTGCCGGACTTTCACCGCGTGGCCTCGCAATGACTGAAGATCCAAATGTCGTTTATGTGGCCACTGATTTGCCGGAGATTTTAGAACAAGAAAAAGCAATTGCCGAATCCATACTTGCAAAATCGAACATACATCGTTCAAACCTCCATTTCAGGATTGCAAATGCACTCGATCGAGAGAGTTTGTTGCAAGCGGCCATTCCTTTTCAATCAGACAAGCCTGTTGCGATTGTCACGGAGGGCTTACTTCCTTATCTCACCCGCGACGAAACAGAAACTTTGGCAGGCAACATTCGTGATCTTCTGAAGCAACACGACGGAATATGGATTACCCCAGATGTAGGCACCAAACAATTAAGGAAGTTTGTCTCTCAGGCAGATGACACTATGCAGCAACGGATGCAGAATATATACGACGCGACCGGGCGTCACGTCGAACAGAACACATTTGAAGACGAAAATGCTGTGCGGCAGTTTTTCACCAAAGCAGGATTTGCGATCGAAGAATATCCGTACTCAAATGTTCTTGAAGATTTGTCTTCCCTGAAACGCTCGAAGTTTAACCGAGAGGAAATTCTTGCGATTCTGCAGATGCTTAAGACGTTGATTTTAACAATCCGTTCGAGCTGAAAGCCGCTTTGCGATCACGATGGCAGCGCGCCGTTCGGCGATTCGGCGATTAAAATGATCGAACAGTTCCAGTGCTGCCACGACCGGAAAGCCTGACAACGCACAGGAGACCTCCCTTTGGTGATTTCCTTTGATTTTTGGGGCCAATTTAGAAGTCAAACAAAACATCTTGCGCCACACGCGTAATGCATGATCGTTTTGTTCTGACGGCTATATTGGCGTCAAAATGGCCGTTGTTCCTAGAAGCGAGCGTTAAGAAAGCTTCAATAGGTAGATGTTCACTGCAGTAATGTCCGGATTACGCGTTGAACGGCAGTACTCTTCGCAATACGGAACCGCTCCCTTTCGCCGCGTAACCTGCAATGGGCAAGTAGGGTAATTATAGAGACAAGAACAGCTGGAGCAGCAGCCGCAGCCCCAACACCGCTCTAAACAATAGGGTTTCGAGCGAGCGCAGCACAAGTATGGAGACTGCATATTCTCTATGCAGTGACTATTTCTGGCACGACGCGCAGAGAGATACGATCTTTTCCTAGCACCTGCGTAGCAAAAGGTCGCTGGCTCTTCTTTTCAAGGTCAAATCGAAGAGTTTATAAATAAAAAAGAGAACGCAGACGTTCGTTGCTTAATTCAAAGGAGGTGAAGCGATATGGTTGTGGATATGATTATTGCGGATGTTAGTTGGCACAGCATTTTATTCACTGGAGTGACAACAGCTGGTTTTCTTGTTTTCTTCCTCATCGCAACTTTGATCGGATTGTTTGCCCTTTAAATGAGCGTTGGGACAACCGGCGCTTTACATCCCGCTGGTTTTTCCCGCCTTCGCGGCCCAGTAGAAAAGAGAGAGTGGTGAGCGTCATAATGCACGCTAACCCGAATATTACGATAGCGCTGAGAATGCTTACTAGTCGAACCACCTAAGCTCTTTCCGCTGTGTTTATAGCAGTCCCACCAGATCGTGAGCTAGAGGGCCGAATACTAGTATAGGACTATAACAACTACCATGGCTTTCGTCTGTTGTGCGCCCATTTTCTGCGCCTCGCTACATTCCGCCGACCGCGATTAGTTCTCAACGGCCTTCGCTATCGCTGAACTATTCGAGCCTGTAGTGGTGGACACAACCGGTGCAGCTGCTTTTGAATCACCGACAGGGCACAGGAGAGGTCGCCCTGTGGTGATTTCCTTTGATTTTTACGGCCAGTTCAGGAGCCAAAGCAAAACATCAAACCGGAGTAACGGCATGAAAAGTGTCGTGCGAGGGGTGGACAGATTCGGAGTTCGCATGCGACTAAAGCTCATGCCAACGTTCCCCAGAGCCGCGCCTACCGATAATCGTGCCCAACACAAGGTGCTTATGTGAGGGACTAGGATACGAGCGGTGTCCTTCTTTCTGCTGCCCTTCCATCTCCGCGGTTCTGAAAAACGAAACGAGCGCGCCGAGGCGAGCACGTCTAGCGAATTGTTATAATCATGCCAAGAACACAACGGGCTAAACGACGTCGAGACAAAATGCTGGCTCAACCCAACAAAAAGCCCGCGAGCTACTCAAAAATCTGAAAAAAAAATTAATCTTGAACACCGCTCCGACGGATAAAATTCATTCAAGTTCTAAAACCTGCCAACCCGTCGCTCTCTGTAAATCGTCTACCGATGTTTTTGCGTCGGCAGGATCGTCGCTTAGGCTAGACTAGACTAATTATTACGGTATAAAGTGTATAATGTTTATGACGGCGATGCCGATATATGCCAATCCATACATTACATAGGTCAAAATGCCGAACCAGGCAGGCACCACTAGCTGTGCAATAACCATATCCAAAACCATAGTGCTTCACCTCTTTTCATTTAACCCTACCTCGCCCTTATAGGGCTCCTCCTTCTTTTTCCTTATATTACTTCTCTTTTTCGCTTTTGTTTCGTTTATAGAGCTCTTTCTTGTTTTTCTCCTTGCCATTTACTTCCTTACCCCTATAACGCCCGCCCTCTCTCTCTTCATGTGCGTCCATAGAACCCCCTCTTGGGTAGATGAGCGTATAAAGAACCATAACCCGTCTCCGCGATAAACCTCGGCGTTGACTTAGAGCGGGCCTAACTTGAACACGCCCCAAATCTCTACAAACCATCACGCTAGAGGCGGATTAAAACGGGGCCGTTCATTATCATAATTTAAATAAAAGCAGCGAGTTTGTGGAATCGTTCCGCGTAAAATTCTATAGGTGGCGAGAAATATGGACAAATTAATGAGAGTAAGTATAGTTCTAAGTATGGTCGTGGTAGTTGCCGCGTTCTCTGTATTCAGCTTGGGGGTGTCTACTTTGTCTATCCCACAACCAGCGCAGGCGACTTCATTGTCTGGTCAAGGCAGTTGTAACTGCTCATGCCCATTTGGATGGAACTGTATTACGCTGCAAAATGGCAACTGTACCTGTATCTGGATACTATAGGCGATATTGCCAGCGTATCAAGACAGAAGACGAAGGCAAACTGGTTTTCCTTATCGTCACTGAACAGAAGCTGCCAAACAATGACAATTACAACAATAGAATACGCTACCGCAGCGGCCAACGACCCAGAAAGTTTACGACTACTCTTAGTATCTGATATTTGTTTGTCCATCGGGCGCTTCTATTACATTGGCTTGTAAACGCCCAACAACGCGCGCGGACAAATGATAAAAGTGCCTTTTTGATAGCGTCTAGCGTTTAGCGCCAAAGAGAGCAACGTTTAATAGCAGAAACGTAAATTTTTCATTTCTAAAAAGCAACGGCTTGACGGGTCGTATTTGCGGACACTTGAGCTTGAGCTCAACGAGCAGCTTGCCCAGACTTGTAATATTCGCCTCATCGATTCCGTGAGAGCCCCGTGGGTGCGTAGATGCTGGGGAGGCTGTGGAGTCTACGCCAAATCGTGGAAATGTTGCAGCAGGTGATGTGCACACACGATGCAGAAAAGCTTGCGATTTCTGTACTCGAAATCTGCGGATCATGACATACAGTCGCACCTATGAACGCGAAAGCACCACAAAAGGGCATATTTCACGATCGTGATCTCATCAAGCTCTTCTTCGTGTATGGCACATCTTCAACGAAGTATTGGTCTGGCACGCAGACGGCGACGAGGGGGGTTGTATTCCCCCGACTTGAAGATATCGCCCCCCTGGTTGCTGAAGCCTGTGTGAAAAACCACCGTGGTTTAGACGCCGCCTTTGACAAACTGAACAGATCGTATTCTTCTGGCGACCCGTTAAAAACTGCGCGGGCCACCGCCGCATTCCGCTTTCATCTTACATGCACCTAGACAAGGAAGATACGCACCTCTACCGGATTTTCAAGGAACGAGTCCCTTTGCCCGAGCAAGGGAAGGCGATCGGCATCATGGCAAGCAAGTCCCCCAGGAACGATTCTCGGAAGTGGTCGCCTGGCCGTTTCCGCTGGTGGAACTCGACGATCGAGAGACCCTGGTCTGCATTTATCAGATGATGATGCCTGAACCTGTCTTCACCTCAACAAAGGAGCTCATCAAAAGGCCATCGGCAGCGACTGGGCCGAACTCACGCAGCGTATCCCCACATTATAACCCCGCTTTTAGCAAGTGAAGGATATGGTATTTCCAGAGTCTAGGTCTGCATGAGTCTGGCAGTCCAGTTGGTCTAGCCTGTAGGCGCCGCCGTCAGCGTGTAGAACATTTGCTTCGCTAATGATTCGGAGTCTATTACAGGTTCTGATATATAGCAACTATCGATATCACCTGCCTGAGCAAGTGTATGACGTGTACCTACGGTACTGGAGGGACGTAGAATTCAGCTCCGGTATGATGCCGTTGAATAACGAATACTAGTTCGAAAGCACCGCCAAATTAGATCAGGCAGACTTGTGCTCCCTCAAAGCGCGTCGAATCCTCGCTCGCCGGTGCGAATCCGGATTACATCGTCAACAGGCAGAACGAAGATCTTTCCGTCCCCGATCTCCCCGGTGCGGGCGCTGTGCATGATCGTGTCAACAACTTTCTCAACATCTGTGTCTGCTACGACCATCATCAGCTCAACTTTTGGAAGTAGGTCGATCTGGTATTCTCGTCCTCGATATATCTCTGTGATTCCTTTTTGTTTGCCTCGACCCTTCACTTCTGTGATAGTCATGCTGTGATGTCCAACCTCATCCAGCGCAGACTTCACCACGTCAAGCTTGGTGCGTCGTATTAGTGCTACTATCTTCTTCACATATACCTCAAATTACTCTTGAACCCGATTTGCGTCTTGTGCGCGCCTGTACCTCTTCCGGTCTAGATGCGATACGCGATTTCGTCGTGCGTTGCCAAATCCAGCCCTTGCACTTCATCGTCAGAACTTACACGCAGGCCAATTGTTAAGTCTATCGATTTAGCGATGACCAATGTTACGATGAACGAGTACGCAAATGTCGCGGCAATGCCCAACACTTGTACCGCGAGTTGATGCGGGTTGCCGTAGAGTAAGCCGGTACCAGCCGCGTCGATGAACGGGCTGGCGAAGAGCCCGACAGCGAACACCCCCCAGATTCCGGAGAATCCGTGAATGCCGAAGACGTCGAGCGCATCGTCGTAGCCGAGCCGTGGTTTGATGTATGAGATGGCGGTATACGAAACGAGCGCCGCGCCGAATCCGATAACCATGGCACTCATCACGTTGACGAACCCGGCCGCAGGCGTGATTGCAGCTAGTCCGGCGATGGCGCCTGACGCCGCGCCGAGCAGCGTCACCTTGCCGAAGCGGAGGTACTCGATGAGCATCCACACGAGTAAGCCGACAGCAGCTGAGGTGTTTGTTACAATAAACGCTGACGTCGCGAGCTGTCCAGCGACGAGGGCCGAGCCGGCGTTAAATCCAAACCAGCCCACCCAGAGCAGCCCGGCGCCGAGGATGGAATAGGCAAGCTGCTGCGGCAACAGTCTTTTGTCCTGCCGTGGCTTAAGCAGAAGAACGAGGGCAAGAGCCGCGACCCCGCTGTTTATATGGACGACGATGCCGCCTGCAAAGTCGAGGACACCGAGTTGTGCGAGCCACCCGCCTCCCCAGACCCAGTGCGCGATCGGCAGGTAAACGAGCGTGAGCCACAGCGGAATGAAAAGCATCCACGCGCCGAACTTGATGCGCTCGACAAGTGCGCCAGAGATAAGAGCGACGGTGATCGCCGCAAATGCCATCTCAAATACCGCGTAGAGCCCTAGCGGGATCGTGTCGTATAAGGCGTGCGACTCGAGGACGCCTTGGAAGAAGGGGTTTGCTGGTATCCCGATAATTCCGTGGATGTCACCCCCAAAAACGACCCCGTAGCCGTAGATAAACCAAATCACGCTCACAACTGCATAAGCTGCAAACGACAAAAAAAGCGTGTTTAGCACGTTTTCTTTTTTTACCAACCCAGAATAAAAAAGGGCAAGCCCGGGGATGGTCATCAAGATGACAAGTGCTGTCGAGATGAGCATCCAGGCCGTATCACCAGAATTCAAGACTGCTATGACCATAATATCCTCCGAGTCTCTGGTCGAAAACACCTAACTCTCGAGTCTGAAGGCGGAATCTTGTTGCCTCTCATCTCACCTGTCATATAAATACCGTTCGTTTTGTCGCAGCGAGTGCGCCGATTGGACAGGTGACGCGATAATCAACTTATGCTCAAACAGCTCTCGAGCGACGATGGCTGAAGCAACGGAAGGTACCGCTTTTGTACTGAAGCCATGTTTTCCTGCCGGGAGAACTGAGGAAGCTATGCGAACAAATGGGCGATATACTGCAGCGGAATCAGTCAAAAAAACTATATACTTACGCACGGCGTTTCTGGGGTCAATTGGCGGTTCTATAGAAGTCCCCGCCCAACTCCGGTGTTTGATATCGTGTGCTTGAAGAAGTGAAGACCAAACCTTTGAGGAGTCCGAGGTTAACCTAAATGATTTGGTAGCTCTTAACGCTCTTGTTTCACATTTCAGGGACACTGAGAAGGTAGAACTGGATAAGGAAGCACATCAAACGTCTGTTAACCGACTGAGCAAACACCTTTTTCTGGGGCATATTATCGGTAGAGAAGGTAGCACGAACACAGCGAGCGGCTCGCGGTAAACACGAGGCGGGAGTTCTTCAGGCATCCAAAGGATAAAGAGTTACTTTAAAAAATCGCGCGGTTCGGCCATCAATGACGGTTCGATAGCTGATGAACTCGAGTCGGGTAAGCAGCGAAAGCACAGTGGCCGGGAAGCAAAAATACCATCAAACGTTCAAATTTGATTTCTCACCTATATGAACTTCGATTGCTAGAATGATACGTTTACTCGTAATATATCGTAGCCCGGCTTTTTCAAATAAGGCCTGAAACTCCTCTGCTGAATACAGTTTGACGTGGGCCGGCTCCATCTTACGGCTGAATCTGTCCACCAGTCGCATAAAGGCGTTGTTGGCTGTGATATCCAAAATGTATAACTTACCTTTCGGCTTCAACGCTCTGTTCGCCTCTCTAAGTGCCTTTTCGGGGTTTGAAAAGTGATGGAAGGCGTTGGAAGATATAACGACATCGAAGAAGTCGTCGTCGAAAGGGAGCGCCTCAACTCTTGACTTATAAAAATGCAGGTTGCCGCAGCTTTGAGATTTGGCTTGTGCCTGTTCAATCATCTTTGATGAGTTATCGACGCCGTAAAACTCGCCTTGCCCATTGGTTCGGTTGGCAGCATACCGGAGAGCCCAGCCCGTGCCACACGCAAGGTCTAAAAGATAGGGATTGTCGCGTAACTGTAGCAGAGAGACTAATTTCTTCTGTGTCCAGCGAGTAAAACTATAACGGGTGTCATACGTTTCGGCTCTCGAGTCCCACAATTCTTCATTCTGTCTGGCTGTCTTATATTCGTCTCTTACAACGGAGATTCCGCCTTCGGGTTCATCTCGCCCTATTTTCGGTTCTTCTTCACGCATACTATCACCAGCATTGTGGCGCTATGCAGCGTTATGTGCCAAGCTACGTAAATGTACCAGAAATCGGCGCTATGGCAAATAAAGGCCGGGGTTGCGTGCCTTAAAAACGTCGTGCACGAGGGGTCTCTCAATTTTACCACGCTTTCGCTCCACTTTTAGCTAACAATTACCCCGATATGCCCACAATCTTGTCGGGCTTAGCGGTTGATGAACTCATAATCGAACTCGCGGACTACAAACGACTATTCGGATGTGGCTGCTGAAAAACTTTTTAGGGAGTGCTCGACCAGTTGGGGAGCTTATCAAGACCTGCAAGACCGCGTGCACAACGCGTGGCTACCCAACAGCGCACGTCAACGATTGCGACGATTTATCAAAAAGATACAGATGCACATGCATCAATGTCGTGAATACGGCTATGCGTGTGAGGGGTAGTGAGCGCAACTTCTTTGAGTGCAGCCATTTGTCTATTAAACCTTGTTAACCCCTCGCCGCTAAGAATAACAACTATTTTGACGCTAATAGTGCCGTCAGAAAAAAGGAACCGATCACGCTATAATGGCTTGTGTTCATGCAAACAACACGACCAGGAGGGATGAAATGATGAAATCTACACATACGCTGAAAGATTATAAAACTCTGGTTAAACTGATTATAGAATTGTGCGAGAGAGGAGCAAACCAAAGTGCCAAAGACAATCGTGACTCAGTGGACACCGCTGCCTCTTTTGCAAACGGGAAATATGTTGCCTACACGGAAGTGCTAAATCTGGTTGCTAATTATAAAAAAGAGGACAAAGGATGAACTGGGACCGAGAACGCCGCGTTGCGTGTTTCTTTTACTCTCTTCCGTACCTCCTAGGTCCAGCTCCAAAACTAACACCTTTTCACGCCTGCGATCAGCCGGTTTTTGTGTGGTAAGTACCGGGGCATAACGCGGTAAGATAGTTGCACAAGGACTTCACCTTCGGCAATGCCTATTTGGCGAAGCGCAAGGAACGACGCGTTGGGATACCCCACCTTGTGAGGCGATCAGAAGGGGGCTGTGGCGCAACATGGCCGTGTCGGTGACGTAAGGCCGAAGAGGGAGCATCGCCATCGCTCTAAATGCAATTCATCGAACTACTTATTCCAAATCCACCTATCTACTTGAGATTGAAGACGCATCACTTATCCAATAGGTTGATGATGTCTCCTTCTATTTCAACGGGTTTTGTTGTTGGCGGATACCGCTTAAAAGGCACACCCTCTTTGGAAACCAAGAATTTTGTAAAATTCCACTTTATGCTGCTTCCAAGAATACCTCCGGGTAACTCTTTTTTCAGATAAGCAAAGAGAGGATGGGTATCTTTACCGTTAACGTTTATTTTCTCGGAAATGAGGAACGTTACGCCAAAATTTATCAGGCAAGCTTTGACCATGGTCTCATTTGTTTCTGGCTCCTGTTTAAACTGGTCAGAGGGAAAGCCAATCACTACAAGTCCCTTGTCTTTGTACTTCTGGTGAAGTTCTTCGAGTTCTTTAAACTGACCCGCCAGACCGCATTTGGTCGCTGTGTTGACAATGAGGACTACCTTTCCACGAAATTCGGACATACTAACAGTTGATCCGAACGAATCACGAAACGTGATGTCATAAAATGTCATTTTTTTACAACCTTCTGGGCGCCAAAAGCCATTACTGTTACTCGCCAATACCAGCTTTTCGATATCTTTCCAGCAGCTGCACTTTTCTTCCCAATCTGGCAAATAGGCGAGCGAGAAATTGATGCCAAAGTCGAGAAAAACTCGCGTATCCTGATCTTCGAGCAGTATCTTGTTGCGCCCAATTTCGTTAACTCCTCCGTAGAACGTTAGGGAAACTGTTGCTTAAATCAAGAGACTCGCTGCTGAAAAGATTTTCGATAATTTTTTTTCTTTTTAGGATTGTAGTGTGAGACGCAAAGTGGTGCCGACTTACTACAGCCGTTGAGTATTGCCGTTAGATTGTTGGCAGCGCCGTAACTAAGCCACCCTTCATACTCTTCTCTCGATGATGTTATCGAATTTATGGGACGAAGATTAAAATTAACAGGATCACTAGTAGTACGATCACTACGACCAATAATTGCATTATCCTGTCATTTTTGTGTTTTATTTCTAAAATTAGGGATTTCAAGTCATCGTGCTGTTCCATGGTAGCGGACCAAGGCATATCGGCGTCAGATTTCATTTTTTTACCTCTCGGTTTAACCGCAGTAGATTCTATCTTATGATGATCCCTCTAGTGTGCTCTGACACTTGGATTACGTACGACATGCGCCGCTCGATAATAATTGTTTCAGACGTGCAGTAAACATACCCCATATGGCCTGGTTGAATGCAACCGACAAGAGGGCGACGTCTAGGGCTATTTTTTTGATTTCTGCCGACAAGAGGAGGGGTCACCGCCTTAACAACGCAGGGAGGTAGCGGCACATAGTGTTGCATTCTTATCTTGTCTCGTTACGGCAGCACGTCAAGCACTCAGGTCGCGCCGTAGAGCGGCCCGAAACTGCCCAACGACAAGTTCGCGGTTGGTGGCGAAAGGACGTTGCCCCGTGATACACCGAATGAGGCCTCATAGTTTTCGCGCTGTTGCGTAGTAAAAACTCACCGTTTTGATCGCCTTCTTCTACGGCAGATAGCACATCTTTGATATCCGCTGGCCTAACAATCCGCTGTGTGATCCGCTTGCTTTCCTTGAACGCTTTGGGTATCTCTAAAAAAAGGTCAAACTCCTTGTACCTGTGTCGAACCCCGTCTTTGTGAGATAACGTAGAAACGCTTTGGCGAAGTTGAGCCTCTTCCGTTTTGAGTAGATGCCCGTGTATTTTGAGAGAACGTATTCGCGGAACGCTCCGATTCGCCCCTTTTTTTATCAAACCGTTCGTGACTTTCCAGAACGTCACCGAACACTTTTTAAGCCACGGAATGGCCCCCACATTTAACTGTGCAGCGAAATAGTGTAACCAGTGGGTTCTTCCTTCCCATAGCCTAGGTTGAGCGGCGTCAGTGATTGCTAGTATGGTTGGCAGGATATCTCAGGGGACTCTTCCATGCTCGCATAAATAAGCTCATTTTAGGCTTTATTCGGCGAAAAACTTGAGGAAAATAGCTCCATAGGATAACCAAGCTACCCCACTCGGCACAGCCTCGAACGGCGAATAGTCCCGTGCGGATTCGAACCGCAGTCGCGGGCTTTCTTCTATCAGTGGCCCAAGACCACATGAATCCAAAGGCCCGCATGATTGACCACTACACCACGGGACTCTCGGCCTAGAGTAAGGTTTATACCTACTTAACGTTTTGGTCGCGTTAAAGCTCACGAGAGCATATTCGTCGACATGGGACGCTTTAATTCAAAAACAACTCGCTCGAGCCGAAGTTACGGAGCTACACGGCAGGACGACCAAAAGGCTCAATCTGCCGACGTACACGGACGCTGAGTGTCAAACAAGCGTCTGGCAAAAAAATGGGGCTGGAGAGATTTGAACTCCCGATCGACGGGTCTCTCCGATCAGTGCTCCAACGGGACATCATCTGACTCAAGCGTCCTCGAGTCATCAGTTGACCCGTTGCTCATCATATCGAGAACTTTTACCGCTGGAGCCCGTCGCCATTCCTGACTAGGCCACAGCCCCGCAAGTACGCGGGCCGGGAGGGAATTGAACCCTCGACCTTTGGGTATCTCTGGTCAACAGGTCACAGCAAGAATACCGTAAGAGCCCAACGCTCTGCCTGACTAAGCTACCGGCCCGTTTTTGGCATATCCTCTTATACCCCTTCCGCATATATAGGTTACTCAACTAAATTTGAGGCTTAATCCAGCACGCTCAAAAAGCAGGTGGTGGCTTATTTCGGCTTATAATTCGACAAGCTTCGAGCAAGGCATACCCCTCAAGATTGACGAACGGATAACGTACGCGATACTCGGCTCAGGCAGCGTTGGCTTTCTCGTCGCCAAGGAACTCGCACAACGGGGCAGGACATTCACCATCATCGAGAAGAACGCAAAACGGGTCGAGACGCTGCGTGACCAGAATTTTAACGCGCACGTCGGTGACATCACAAAGGAGGAGGTCATCACCGAGCTGCTCACGCCTGACCTCGAAATCGTTATGATTCTCAGCTCCGACGTCAACGCAAACACCAAAGCGCTGAGCGTGATCAAGGAGCGGAAGCCAGACATTTTTGTGATCGTCCGAGCGGCCGACCCGCTCAGCAAAGATAAGCTCGAAGAGCTGGGGGCCGACGCAGTCGTCTACCCGTCGGCGCTCATCGCTAGCGCCACGTTGCACGACCTCCAGAAGGCAGAATCGCAGCGGTCAGCGAATCGACTTCACGAAACTCTCAAGAGCATTAAGAAGCTCGGCATAGTGGTCCACGATAACCCCGATCCCGACTCGATCGCGAGCGCGCTCGCGCTCAAACAGATCGCTTCGAGCGTCGACACGGAAGCCTCGATCATCTACCACGGAGATATTAGCAGACAGGAAAACAGAGCCTTCGTAAACCTGCTCAACATCGACCTGATCCACGTAGACGAGGTTGATCCGAACGATTACGACATGCTCGCTTTGGTCGATACGGGGACGCCTGGCGCTAATAACCCGCTGACAAGCCTGGACAAAGTCGGAATCATCATCGATCATCACGGGGTTCCTGAACACCGCGTCCTGTACACCGATATCAGGGAGGTAGGAGCAACGGCGACGATTTTGACTAACTACCTGGAAGAGCTTGACATTGACATAGATAAGCGGCTCGCAACGGCTTTGCTTTACGGCATACGCATCGATACCCAGGACTACAAAGTGCACGTGACTCCTGCAGATCTCGCTGCCGCAATGGAGCTTATGCAGCTCTCCGACAGAGATATCCTCAATCAGATTGAATCGCCGACGATGTCAATGGAAACGCTCGACATAATCGGCGAGGCCATTCACAACAAGCACATCGCCGGAAGCTACCTTGTCTCGTCCGTCGGGTACATTCATAACATCGATGCGCTCGCACAGGCAGCCGACTACGTGCTCAACCTTGAGGGGATAACCGCCGTCGCCGTCTTCGGACTCAACGAAGAAAAGATTCACATATCAGCGCGGAGCAAGGACATCCGCGTCAACATCGGGGCCGTCATGAGCGAGGCATTCGGCGACATCGGCTCTGCGGGCGGCCATTCAAACGCCGCTGCGGCGCAGATTCCCCTCGGCGTTTTCAAGGGCGTCAGGGACCGAACGACGCTGCTTCAGCTCGTCGAAGAGGTCGTAACGCGCAGGATCTATTCGAAAATTGGCGTGGAGCGGGACGAATAATCGTCGGACCGCTCGTGTGCTATAAGCGCTATCACTGTTTCGCAACTACTGTGCACTGCGCGGCAGTTGAGCAAGTATTGTCTATTTTACGACGTTCGCGACATCCGTCGACAGCGCGCGCAGTTTCTCGGTCGTTACGAACGCTACCAGATCATCGATCGTGGGATGAGTCCCGTGTCTGCTCGATACGTAGTAGCCCGCGACTGCGTTTG
>DASPOC010000003.1:0-4386 GCA_035626195.1 Bathyarchaeia archaeon
CGGGACGAGCTTTTCAATAGGTCTGCAGTCTGATTCGCTGACCCAATATGCACTTGCCGCCTCTAAGTCCTCCAAACGGATTCTTGGGCGTGCCAAGCGAATTCATGCATCGTGCCATGATGGCGGCTCCTCGCGCTAGGCCATCATCCACAAACACGACATACTCTTCGGGCTTGCTGTAGATGCCCATTTCTTTGATGACCTTTAAGATATGACTTGGCTTGTTTCCGGTTATGCCCGCGCGCCCGGTTATCCCGATGCTAACCTTGTCATTGATCAGACCTTTCGTAAATGCTGTATTAATGATCCGTTCGGCTATACCGGTTGAAACCCAGTCAATCACGCTATAGAGCATTCCGAGCCCATAATCTTCGTAGATCTCACCACCGACTTTCGAAATACGGTGAAGGTCACTGCCGTTTTCACCGGAATCAACGCCGATAAGAGTCAACCCGATTTGCGCAGCCGCGTGAGGATTCACGGGGACGCTTCCAAAGCGCTTGGACGTTTTTGGGACTTCCTCGATTCGAATATGTTCGTGGATCTCGTTTGCGAGAGCTCTTACGTCCCGTTCTCTCGCAACGCTCACCTTAAGTCGGCTCAGCTTTGGGAGGTCAAACGTCGTGCCGCTCGTTTCGTCAACCAGCCCGGTGCCGCGGCCAACGGAATCGACGATTTCCCCTGAGATCCCACAGAAGTTCGCGATCGTATTTGCATAGGGAAGTACGTCGTTGGTGATGCGCCCTTTAAATGTCGTCCCGAAATCCATAGAAAGGCACGGATTTCTGAAGTCAACGTCTGCCCATTTCGCGCCTTCCTTAATTCCAGCCGTCGCGAGCTCCCCCTCCATTTCATTTGCGACAACTTCAACCCCTGTCGAGCCTATCGGAGGGAGCACTCCGCTTACGGAACCATCAAAAGCGACTTTGTCGAGAAGACTGTACTCGCGAAACTTCTTAGGGAGGTGGTGGAGGCTCATTGCTGGCGTCATTTTACGTGCTGTCACTCCGGCCATTAAGCAGCCGTCGGCAAGTGCCTTTATAAACTCGCCAATATCCTCGGGCTGATCAAAACCAGCGACAACGCCGGTGGAACGCACGACAAAATGAAGGTCATCGGCAAGCTCGAGATTTGCGTTTCGCACGGACTGGACGAGGGTGCGCTTCACCATCTCAGCAATGCTGTTTCGCGTAAGCGGCTTGTAGGTTAGGGTCCGACCGAAGATTTCTTCGCCTGGCTTCGGGTCGCGCACGTCGCGCGTCATGTTGACGACCTTATTGACGACGTAGGCCTTGCCCTCCTGCATGTTCGTCGCGGTGAGGATACACTTCGTCGTCGTGTTGCCTACTTCTACGGACGCCACAACGTAGAATGGGCCCTTCTTGATGTCAAGCAGGGACACCTGTTGATTCTTTGCAACCTTAGGTTTCGCTCCTAAAAGACCTAAAGCCACGATGCTTTCCCTTCCTCAACCCTTGCCCGAGCTGCAACCGACTTCTTTCCGCTGTTTCACACGCGCGTCTACGTCTTTGAATCTGTTGCTGAAAAAGCCGGTTTCTCTAGATATTAATATATAATTATTGATATTTATTTATGGTAGGGCCGATGAGCCCAAAGAGCATCTTGCGCCCCTCAGGCGATTTAAAAATGGGAAGGTCCCAGTTTTGCACGACTTTTGATCGGTATGTCGTGATCGGGCAACCAGCCATAGGATCAAAGCCCCCCTTTTCATAGCCTTGCCTATGGACGAGGATTCCCCTCCTCTGCCACGTGGGAGTCTTCGCCAGATTGACTCCGTGGCTAAACATTAGCTCGTGCATCTCGCTCGAGGTCATCCCAAGCAGTGTCGTGTGAGCTTCTCGTCCTGTTAGACCGCTTTGTCGCAAGTAATAGTAGCAGTACGCGTGCACGTGATTGCGCCACGTTTCATTTTGCCTCGATTCAAGGTAGATCAGAATATCTATTGCGCTCACAGGAATAACGCGTGCATCAAACGCTAAGGGGACGTCCGACGAGAGGTTAAGTGTCACTGCGCTGGCGAAGAAGCTAGCGACGACGGAGTCAAGCTTTTCGATCCTGCCATCAAATGGAGCTTCACAAAAGAGAACATTTGCTTCGTCAGAGAATGCGAAAACGAGTTGCACGGGCAGTCCACTGCGTCGCATGAGCGCTTCCGATGCGGCGCACATTGACTCGGCAAATGCGAGATCGTACGGTTGTTCACGCTTGAGCAACGAAAGCGCGTGCCGGAAATTGCGTCCGTCAACACGCACAAAAAAGGGGGCGACTGCGCGCAAGCCTGCGTAGATCTCGCGCTCTTTCATTACGCTTCTTCTTTTGGCTTAGCTCGGCCGATGAGCGTTTTTACTACGCTGCTTACGAGAATTATGTCGGCTATCGATTTTGCAAACCTGTAGGGTATCACTACGAATCGGTACTTTATATCGAAGATATTATGGTTAATGTCGCCTATAACGAGGCCAGTAACCCTTTTATCGTTTGTGTCGATCTTGATATCCTCAACTTTTCCTACGTAATCCCCCTTGTCAGTATACACGTTGAGGTCCATGATTTGTGTCAGCTCGATTCGCATTTCAACCTCCCTTTTGAATTTCGTGCACAAACTCCGCCATACACTATCGACTAAAGTAATATATAGTTTGCCAAATAAAGGCTAGATCAGGATTATTTTATGGCTTGGTCTTTTCGAATCGCTACCGTTCGCGGAATTCCGATTCTAGTCAATATTACGCTCATCCTTATTATCCCCCTCTTCGCCTTCGCATTTGCCATCTCCCCCCCACCGATAGGGTTTGCAACCGTTCCCAACGCATACGTTTACGGGACGATTGCAGGCATTATGATCTTTGTTTTCGTGCTGCTGCACGAACTTGGCCATTCTCTTCTAGCGTTGCACTACGGCATCGAAGTAAAAAGCATAACGCTTTACCTCATCGGAGGGGTTTCCGCAATCGAAATCCCGACAGAACCCAAGCTTGAGTTCAGAACTGCGCTAATCGGACCACTGGTCAGCTTAGGTCTCGGCGCGGTCTTTTTCGCGCTGAGCTTTGGGGTGACGGCGACCGTGCCAAAACTTTTTTTGGAGAATTTTGCGTATATCAACCTTGTTCTCGGCGGGTTCAATATTCTCCCAGCGTTTCCTATGGACGGCGGACGCGTGTTCCGGGCTTGGCTTGCCAGTCGACAGCCTTACTTGCAGGCGACGCATACCGCCGTCCAAATCGGCAAGATATTCGCGATTGCGATGGGCATCATCGGACTTTTCTTTAGTCCGATTTTGATTATCATAGCCTTCTTCATCTACATCGCCGCGTCTGATGAGGAGCGACAGACCACGATTACACAGACGCTTGCAGGCATTAAAGTGCGCGACATCATGACGGCTGACGTAGCGACCGTGCCTCCTTCGATGACGATCACCCAACTGATTGAAGTGATGTTTCAAAGCAAACACACAACCTACCCGGTCGTTGACAACGGCAATCTCGTAGGCCTCATAACGTTCACTAACGTACATCAGGTGCCTCCGAACCGTCGAAATGACATCATGGTAGGCAACGTGATGATGCGCAACGTTGAGCCTGTAACGCCCGATGACGAGGCCTCTGAGGTCTTCGTCAAGCTCGCCCAACGGCGGCTGGAGTCGATTCCAGTTGTTCGGGGAGGCAGCGTGGTCGGGATCGTCACACAGAAAGACGTCACGAGCGCGATGACCCTGCTAGGGGAGGCGCGAGAACAGATCGTCGGCCCCGACGGCACTGTGATCAAAGCATAGGCCAATGCACGAGAACCCCGATCAACCGGCGGAAATAATCGTTGTCGGAACTGCACACATCTCCGAAGAGAGCATCCAACAGGTGCGGCGAACTATCGAAGCCGAAAGACCTGATGTCGTGGCGATAGAGCTGGACCTCGGTCGGTACCAAGGGTTAACGCACCCCGAACAGCAAAGTGCGTCGATCAAGGATATCCTCTCAAGCGGCAGGTTGTATCAGTTCTTAGTTCATTGGCTGCTTGCGCGCGTACAGAATAAGCTCGGCTCAGAAGTGGGAGTGAAGCCCGGAAGCGAGATGCTTTCCGCTATCGAAGTGGCTGGGAGCGTCGGAGCGAGCATAGCACTCGTCGACCGAGATATCAACGTGACCATTGCTCGATTCTGGGCAAAGATGCGTCTCATCGAGAAGCTGAAGATGTTCGTCGCGCTCCTCGGGATTACTACGAGCGACGAGGACATAGACCTCGAAGACATCACAACCGATGACGTTATTTCGCAGCTGGTCAGTGAATTACGGCAGTTCTCACCAAACGCTGCGCGGGTGCTTGTTGACGAAAGGGACGCATATCTAGCGGGAAATTTACTAATGC
>DASPOC010000004.1:0-11096 GCA_035626195.1 Bathyarchaeia archaeon
CAGACGGGGCAGTGTTCGAGCATCCGCACCTGATCGCCGGTGATGATGAAGCCCGGGTAGCTTCCTGCGAGCCCGTCGAGGAAGGCGAAGCGCCCCGACTCGCCATAGCCCGCAGGCATAAGGCTTTTATCAAGGACGAGCGGTTTCATCCACGTATAAGGGACGTGATAGTAGTGTCCCTCAGGACATGTGGTCATGGTCGCATTATTCTCAATCATCGCGTACGTGTCCAAGCAACGCCTCTCAGGGATGCCCAGCACCTCTTCGACCCGCTTCCTGAATTCTGCATGGGGAATGCGCTTGTCTTCGCTTATTTTCCATCCGCCACCCGTTAATAGCAAGCCCCTCTCACCGAACTCAAAGCGCTTCCCTTCTCGCTCTAATGCGTCCATTATCATGACAACCAAAGCGGGCGGACTATCAATTCCGATAGTGTAGGTCGTCTTGTCGTAACGCTCGAGCCATTTGACGGTGACCTCGACAATCTTCCGCTGCCGCTCTTCGGCAGACGATGGTGCGCGTCCGGACCGCTCCGTATCGGTCATCGCCTTGAGGGTTAAGTCAGCGCTTATTTCAAAGTCTAAAGCGGAGTGTACATCATCAAACACGTCGAACTTGTTAGTCATTATCTTGCCGATCCACAAGTTGGTCTTCTTCGGATTTGGAAACAACAGGAGAAAGTGATCGGCGGTCAAATTGGTGAAAGCGGACTTCAATTTTGGATCCGCATACTGAGCCCTCAAGAACGTCCTCATATCCCTCGGGATCACCGTGTGCCGCCCGCTCGTGCCGCTGCTGTATGCGACCTCCAACCCCGCCGCGTTGAAGGCGTTGATGACGTCGTCGAACGTCGGGTTGGCGCTGTCGATGACGACCTGAGGCAGCTCTCCCGTGAAGATGTTCGCGATCCAGTGCGCGAAGTCCTCCCCAGAGGGGTGCTGTTTGAAGGTGAGATCGGGGATAAGGGGGATCTTCTCTAAGTCGTCGTTCGTCCGAATGTCGTCAGGCGTGACGCCCCGCATGTCGCAGTACTTGCGGTAAAAGTCATTCAGCGTGTAGTGGCGCGTAAAGGCGTACGTGATCGCCTTCAGCTGCATCGCCTGAGCTTCGTCTATGGGCACGCGGTAGAGGTCGATCGGTTTGTGCAGGGCCTCGTCGGCAGGAGTCCACGTCTCACGAGGTGGAATGTACCGGGCCAAGCGCTCATTGAGGCGCTTTATTCTGTCTTCGATCTCTGCTGGCGTACCAATTTTCAACGTCAGATTTTCAGTTTCTCCTTTTTGAGCTTCCATGTCAACGCCGTCCGAGTATATGTTAAGTGTTTACGCCTATTACGTTGCTTTGGTGATTTAAGCGCATATTTATAAGATCTTCGGCTCAATTATTCATTTATTCTCCAAAGTCCTGCGCGAGGACTCTGCGTACCTCCTCGGCACAACCGCGCATCTCCACGGACGGGGCGCGCTGCACGTTCGGCTCAAGGACCGGGCCGGGCCGGTCACAGACGGGGCAGTGCTCGAGCATCCGCACCTGATCGCCGGTGATAATGAAGCCGGGGTAGCTTCCCGCGAGCGCGTCAAGGAAGGCGAAGCGCCCTGACTCTCCGTAGCCCGCAGGCATAAGGCTTTTGTCAAGGACGAGCGGTTTCATCCACGTGTAAGGGACGTGGAAGTAGTGCCCCTCAGAACACGTGTTCGTGATCCCAGTCATCTCGATCATAGCATACACATCCACGCAACGCGTCTCAGGAATGCCGAGCACGTCTTCGACCCGCTTCCTGAAGTCTGCATATGGGACGCGTTTATCTTCACTTATTTTCCAGCCGCCGCCCGTTCCGACCCTTCCTCTCTCACCGAACTCAAAGTGCTTCCCCTCTCGCTCTAATATGTCCATCAACTTGAAAATGAAGAAGGGCGGACCCTCGAGCCTAATGGTGTCGGTTGTCTGGTCGTACCGCTCGAGCCACTTTATGGCGATCTCGATAATTTTCCGCTGTCGTTCTTCGGCAGACGGTGGCGCGCGTCCGGACCGCTCCGTATCGGACATCGCCTTGAGGGTCAGGTCGGCGCTTATTTCGAAGTCCAGCGCGTAGCGCAGATCGCTGTACATTTCTGAAAAATGGGCCATTGCCTTGGCAATCCACAAGTTAGTCTGTGTCGCCTTTGGGAATAATAAGAGAGTGTGATCGCTGAATATTTCATCGGACAGAGCGCATTTTTGCTTAGCACCCGCATACTGATTCGTCAAGTACGTCCTCATATCCCGCGGGATCACCGTGTGCCGCCCGCTCGTGCCGCTGCTGTATGCTACCAGTAACCCCGCCGCGTTGAAGGCGTTGATGACGTCGTCGAACGTCGGGTTGGCGCTGTCGATGACGACCTGAGGCAGCTCTCCCGTGAAGATGTTTGCGATCCAGTGCGCGAAGTCCTCCCCGGAGGGGTGCTGTTTAAAGGTGAGATCGGGGATAAGGGGGATCTTCTCTAAGTCGTCGTTCGTCCGAATGTCGTCAGGCGTGACACCTTGCATCTCGCAGTACTTGTGGTAAAAGTCATTCAGCCTGTAGTGGCGTGCAAACGTGTACCTGATCGCCCTCAGCTGCATCTTTCGCGCCTCTTCCATGGGCACGCGGTAGAGGTCGATTGGTTTGTGCAGGGCCTCGTCGGCAGGGGTCCACGTCTCACGAGGTGGAATGTACCGGGCCAAGCGCTCATTGAGGCGCTTTATTCTGTCTTCGATCTCTGTTGGCGTCTTCGTCTGCCACACCAGATTTTCCGTTTCTCCTTTTTGAAGTTCCACGTCACTCCCTCCGATCGTGCTAAGCGCTAACGGCATTAACGCCCCTAGTGGCAAGGGCGTCTTGGAATCAGCTCACTGGTGGGTGATGGGGCATTTCGCAGCTCTGCAAACACATCGATTCTCTAGCTTATCTTTCATGCGTGCGAAACTAGTTTCCAACTCGATTCGCGTCCATTTTGGCTTACCAATTTTCAACATCAGATTTTTCAATTTCTCCTATTTGAGCTTCCATGTCAAGGCCTCGTCCGAGCTTATGTTAAGTGTTTACGCCCATTACGTTGCTTGGTCAGTTCAAGCGCATATTTATAGAATCCTTCTGCTCAATTGTTCATTTATTCCTCAAAATCCTGCGCGAGGACTCTGCGTGCCTCCTCGGCATACCCGCGCATCTCCAAAGGAACTGACTAGCACGAGGATTTCATACTCAGCCCAATTTGCAGCGTCTCACCAGTCTGTGAGAGAGCGCATTGGCGCGCTTATTTGGCGTGTCTGTACTCACTCACCCTGCCCTGACGACTAACACTGGAACCTCAGTTCCACGAATGACTCTGTCTGCGACGCTGCCAAGATGGAAACGACTCACCCCCTTTCGCCTATGCTTGCCGATAACCACGAGGTCGATCGCCTGGCGCTTTACGTACGTGTGGATTTCATCCCACGGGTTCCCCTCCAGCACAGCAACCGTAATTGCCTTTGCGTCAACGCCTCTCGAAAGCAGGGCGCGCTTTGCATTTTCGACAATTTTTTCTCCCGCAGCGAGGAGGTCGTTGTACACGTTTTCCGTATCCGCCTCCATTACAGCAAGCTCAGGTTGGACACCGTCTATATCAAGTATGTAAACTATATCGACCGTCGCGTGCGTGAGACACGCGAGGTAGGTACAGTGCTCATAGACGGGTTCCATAGCTTCTGAGCCGTCCGTTCCCAGCAAAATGCGTTTATATTCCATAAGAGGCTATCACCCCGGTTTAATCCGCCTCTGCTCCAGCCCGCACGCGTCGTTCAACCTTAGTGTCGTCTCCTCGAATGAGCAGCGATGTCACCACCCCCACAAGCGCGATACCGATCGTAGTGAGATAGATGTAGTCGAACGCGTTTTGAGTGGGAAAGCTTATCGCCGTGATGCCCGCAGGGGTCGCAATAGGCGCTCTGTAGGTCAAGAGATATGCCGCTGCAACGGTAGGACCAATCACGTTGCCGAGCGAGCGCATCACGGTGTACACGGCAGACCCAACGCCCGTTTCCGCCCGAGGCATCGAGTGTACGATGATTGCCGCCATCGAGGAGTACGAAAATGCGATGCCGGCACTGATTACCACCTGGTCGAGCAGGATTTGGAGCGTGCTACTGTGGAACACGTAAAACGAGGCGAACCCTAGCAGCAGCAGTACCATTCCAATCACGAGCGGCAATTTTCCACCCACTTTATTGACGAACGTGCCGGCAAGCGGGCCGAGCGGCACGATTATTATTGAGCCAGGAAACATGACGAGCCCCACCTCGAGGGGCGATAGACCAAATCCGACGGGTGCGGGAGTTCCAAGCACGTAGGGAACCGTTTGAAGCATCGTATACGTGCAAATGCCGACTACCACTGCCGTTATAAGCGTAAAGAAAACGGTTCTGGTACGGAATACCGTAAGGTGAAGCATTGGCTCCACAACACGGAGCTCGATAGAGACGAAGAGCACCGCGAAGATGAGCGAGATGATGAGCAAGCCAATGGTATACGCTGAGGTCCACCCCCATATTGCTCCTTGTGTCATCGCCACAAGGAAGGACAGAAGAGTAATTGAGATTACTGTCGCGCCCGCGAGATCCAACTTTGCGGGAGCCCGCACGGGAGACTCTGCAAGCTTATACACGGCGACCAGCACCAAAACAAGCGCGATCGGCGCCAGCGTAAGAAAACTCCACCTCCACCCAAAAGCTTGAGCCAAGAGACCCCCCATCAACTGTCCGATAGATGCACCGACACCGACCGATGCGGTCAAAATGCCTAGCGACGGGGCGACTCTATGGGCAGGGAACAGGTCTCTGATGAGCCCATATGAAAGAGGAAACGTCGCCAGCCCGAAGCCCGATAACGCTCGGAAGATGATGAAAGAGGGGAAATTCCACGCAAGCCCGTCTAAGGCTACGCTGAACGTGAAAATACTCATGCCCACAATGAATAACTTCTTTTTACCGTACACATCCCCGAGCTTTCCGATGATGGGCAGCGCCACAATGCCCGCGACCACGTAGATAGTGAGCGACCAGGCAGTCCACGTTGTTGTGGTGCCAAAATTCGCCTGCAGCGTGGGAAGCACGGGAATTACTATCGATTGGGTGTATATCACCAAAAACATCGCAAAAGCTAAGATGCCCATTGCGAGGCCCGTATTTACATGTTTATTCGGAGTAGCTCTCGTTCCTTTAGTTATAAGCGTTGAATTATTGGAAATATCAGAGTTCATGGCATCCTCCTTGGTAAGATGACGGCGATAATCCTCAATGCGATAATTTAAAAAGATATTGATTTGCTTCAACGAGCATCACTTTTGTTGTAATGCACGCTCTCCGCCTTCGATCCCGCAAGCTCACGGAACGCACTCGACCCACGCCTTAGATCACGCAGTGGGTGGAGACACCGCCGATTGAGAGTGGAAGCTCAGTCCTCCGAAATACGCTGCAGCACGCCATGGTCAGCGTCAAGCTCGACGAGGTCGCCGGTGCGAAACGTCCCTGTGGCGTTGCGCAAATTGACCAGTGTGGGAATGCCGTACTCGCGGGCCACGACCGCGCCGTGCGAGAGGGCCCCGCCGACGTCGGACGCGAACCCGCGGATCGTCGCGAAGGCAGGCGTCCAGCCGACGTCGATGACCGGCACGATCAGGATCTCGTCCGGCTGAACCTCGCTCGCTTCAGGAAGCGTCTGCGCGACACGCGCGCGTCCGCGGACGACACCTCGGCTCACGGGTTTGCCGTGGAGGATGCCGCGGCCATCTGGAAGCGGCGGATCGATCGGGTCGGCGTTGTTGCCACGGTAGCTCTCACGGAAGACCAGCTTCATTTGGTAAGGCAAGACCTCGCGCCGCGCGAGCGCTCTCGCGACGAGAGCTGAATCCCGGTCGCGCAGAAGCCTGCCGAGCTCTGCGTGCTGCAGGAAGAACACGAGGTCGTCATCGGGCAGCAGCCCCTCATCGACCATTTGGCGCCCCAGCGTGCGGTAAGCGTGCTTGAAGAACGTGTGCATCATGATGAGCTGCGATTTGGAACGCTCGCGGGTACGAATGCTGCGGTGCGCGACCCTGACGAGCAGCCTGAGCGTCAGCGGCACTGAGCTTTGCTTGGCCTTGGCCCTGGACGGCGCCACGTGTCCCGAACGCGCGGCATGGATACCGGAGAGCACCGCCTCGACGATCGGCGTCGGATCCTCGGCCCATTCCTTCTCCCGCAGCTCCACCTCGCGCACGCAGCGGTGGCCGTGACGTTCTAGGTACGCACCGTATTCACGACGGGCCGGAGCGCTCGCCTCGTGACGGAGGAAGCGGTCCGCTGCTTTTGCGTCGAGCGCGAGCAAGCGATCGAGCTCCGATCCATCGTGTTCGACGAGTGCTGCGACGATGCGATCGATGCCGGCGGCGATGTCGTAGCTCTCCACGTCCTCGGCGCCCGCGAGCAGCCTTGCGATCTCGGCATTGACCTCCTGTGTTGACAGCTTGCCCTTCGCAAGAATCCGGGGCAGCACGCCAACGAGCGAACCAGTGAGCAATGAGGGGCCGAGGTGCAAAAACCAGGCCTCTCCCAGCTTATGTACCTCGCGATCGATGGTGGCGTAGGTCGCACTCGCGTCCTCGCCGGGCGTGAGGTCGGTCGAGGCGACGAAGCGATCAAGCTTGGCGATCTGCCGTCCGAACAAAATGAAGCACACGTAACGGAGACCATTGCGCAGACGCTCCGACTGGAGAACCCGCGGACCGGCCGCGATCCCCGGCACCGGCCGCCCGCAGAGAGCCTCGGTCGCATCGGCCTCCGACCCGAAAGGCATCGACCGCACGATCTTAGCTAGCTGGCTAAGGTTAAAGAGGGGACGCCCGAACGACTGTACGATGAGGAGCGGCTCCTCCGAGTGCTTTTCCAGTGTAGCGATCCTACTATACATGCGCTGCATGGCTCGGTCATTGGGGCGCATCGAAGCCGACCAGGTAAGCGGCGTCATGACTCCCGGCAAGATCTCGCCGATGTTGCAGTGGGTGTAGATGTCGTCAGGATTTAGCTCGGTGTCGAGCTCGCGTGGGTCGGCCGGGAGCGCGGTGATCGGCCGTGCCTGCAGCCAGTTGATGCGGCCCTCACGATCGATTGCCCATTCGCACTCGACCGGCAGCTCGAAGTGCCGTTCGATGCGCAGCGCGTCCGATGCGAGAGCGAGCAGCTCTTCGTGCTGCACGCACGGATCCGGGCCCGCCAGCTCGCTCTTTACGAGTGATCCGTCGCGGGCCAGCGTGAAGTGATCGGGCGTCACCCTCCCGCCCATGAGTGCGTCGCCGGTGCCCTCGGTGGCTTCGACGACCACGCGGTCACGTCGCGCCGTTACCGGGTCGGCGGTGAAGATCACGCCGGCGCAGCGGGCGTCGACCATGCGTTGCACGACGACGCTCATGACCGCACGGTCGCTTCCCGTGCGCATCTTCCGATAGGCCTGCGCACGCTCCGAGAAGAGTGAGTCAAGGCAGTGCACGACCGCGTCGCGCAGCGCGGGCACGCCCTCGACGTCGAGCACCGTCGCGTGCTGACCCGCGAACGACACGGCCGTGCCGTCCTCGTCCGAGGCGGACGAGCGTACCGCGACGCGTCCGCGTCCGATGCGGTCGTAGGCGAGCTCGAGATCGTCGGGCAGGGAATCGGGTGTGGGGTCGAGGATGACGAAGCCGTCTGGCACGGGAAGCCCGAGCGCCGCGAGAAGAGCGAGGCCCTCAGCCTTACCTCCCGCGCCGACGTTGTTCGCGTCCGCGATCGGGATGCAGCTGGGGGCGGTGCTCACGGGAACCCCGCGTCGGAGATGGAGGGCGGGAAGCGGATTATCTCGAACCAGCCGGCGAGGGGCTCCGAGCCGTTGTCGGGTTGCATCTGTACGAGCGCCCGCGCGGCCTCAGATTGTGGCGTGATCGGCATTATACCACCTTTTTTGATCGCCTATCCACTTACTGTGATATAACAACATCGTTCATCTTAAGCGCAAGGTCATGAACGAATGCGTAAAGCCCCGCAAGTCTAAAGTGCCGATCGCGCACTCTGTTAAGGGCGTTGAATTCCATAACGGTTAAAGCAATACTACTGACCATCTACAAAAGACATTTTTGGGAACTTTTCATCATTTTGAGCAATGATCCTGACCGCTCCGCCGTTCCTTATTTTTTTTAAGTTTTCTGGCTGAAGGTCAACAGCTTCCTGCCAACTTGGATCGAACTCATCACAGTTGTGCAACCTTCGTCAGTTGTGCAACCTTCGTCAGTTGTGCAACTTTTTATCCTTGCTGTGCTTTTTTCTCACCATGATCGTTCTGTCTGGGAGAGCCTTAATGGATGGTTCCAGTGTTACAGATTGCAACAAAGAACTATGGGGTTGGCCGGATTCGAACCGGCGACCTCGGCCACGTCAAGATGGGCGATTAGGCCCTCGAAAAAAAGTTTTCGCGTTTATGTGAACTGTTTTTGAAAGAAACGACAAGAAAGGCAAGAGCTCCGTCGTGAACTGTGTAGTAGATACGCATCAATCGCCCTTTAATCCTTAAGCAGGTGAAGGGAAGGCGTATTGCAGGGTAGTCGCATCCCGCCTCGGCATCGTGGAGCGATATTTTGGTGCGCCGGACTTCCAAAAGCCCTTGGTTTGGCACTACGCCATCAGAACACGGGTGATGACTGACGTCCAACATAGCACATGCATAACCGCGCTGCGCACTTAATCCTGATGATTTGCCTTTCCGCGACTAAGCGCAAATCACACGCAAAACCGCCCAATCATCACCTCGAAACGCTGCGGCTTGATGCAAGACTTGCCGCTCACAGGACGGGTTTGCATCAACCGCTCGCAGCGTACTGACAGGGCCGCATACCACGAGAATAGTTGCGCGCTCAACGGGCACCTATCGATCGGCGTGAATCAACAGGGTTGCTTGAGCGCCGCGCACCCCATCTTCCTAGGCGTCTTAGAAACCGCAGGAGAAATCCTCCGAGGTGACAATGAACGCGAAAACCGTTTTTCAAACCAACCGAAGTGATTCTTCTGCTCACATCCTCGTCGCCGGGTGCGCTTTTTTGGCGGGTTTTAGTTTTTCGAGGTTATGGAAGACCCCAAGAAGATGTTCAATGCACGACAAATGGGGACTCTATTGTTGTGACGTCACTTCCAAGCGGTCTTCTGCGCGTGCGCGCGAACCAGACGTTAGTCTCCTTCCGAGACGTTCGCTGGTCACTTTTCAACTCGCAGCCTTACTTTTGAGTAGCAGACGACCCCCGCAACAAACATTATGGCCGTTAAAACGACCAACCATGCCATTTCGACGACGACAAAGCCGCTAAACCCGGTACCGTAGGTGAGAACGCCTCTTAAAGCCGAGACTGCATGGGTCCACGGGAGCAAATCATACACACTATAAGTCATTCCCAAAAATTCGAAACTCTGCGGTGGTAGGGGGATAAACGCCCCGGCCATGAAACCCAGCGGTACCGCAATCATCGCGCTCGCGCTTAGCGCTTGCAAATAATTTTTTGTAAACGATGCAATTATCAATGCCAGAGAGATAGAGGCCATCCCGGCGATAACGCCTATCACCACGGCGAGACCCAGTGAACTGAAGTCGCCTTGGTGATGGTATCCGAGCGCTATGGCGACTGCGATAAGGATGACCACCTGTGCGACGGTGATTATCGACCAGGTGAGGAATGTCCCGGACAAGAGATCAAATGCCCTGACGTTCGAGAGCTTCAGCCTCTCCAATATTCCCGCCTCTACGTCACGCGCCAGTGAGCTGGCGACACCGCTTACCTGCAGTAATAAAGCGAAAACGATGAGCCCAGGAACCATGTAATCGAACAATGTGTAGGATTGCGTGCCAGGGATGGGGTGTAGTTCAACGGGAATGGCGTTATCAGTGATGGTGGCGGCCCCACCAGGCGCGGCACGCGCGGCTGCGCTAGTCGTTATACTGTTTTTGTACTGATCAAAGATTCCCGTGACAAGGGCTTGCGCGGAGGCGAAATTGGCATAGCCGGAATCACCTTCGATAATAAGCGCTGAGGTGACGTTACCGGCCGCGGGAAGCGTGCCGCTGGCTCCGGGGGTGGTGGTGACGGGATTGAGGGAGTTGCTGGCGGAACTGTTGGCAGCAGTTGCTAACGTCTGCTGGCCGATGGATGACGTTATCGCGGTTCTGGTCGAATTGTTCACCATTGAGACGAAAGCGCTTGAAAAATTTTGGGGGATGGTGATGAGCGCGTCGATGCTTCTGCTCGCCAACAAGTTCTCTGCCTCGCCTTGACTGGCGTTTTTGAGGTCGAACAACTTCGTGCTGCTGTTCTCGGCAGTCGCGTTCGTGAGCACTTGAGTGAAATTGCTGCCGTAGTTGACGTATTGCGTGGTGTTGTTGGTGCCGGCCACCATTACTCCTGCGTCGTTGTTGATGACGACGACTTCGTGAGGAAGACTGCCGCCGGAGAGAAACGTGGTGCTACCGAACCCAAAGCTAAAAATAAGGATAAGGAGTACAGGCAACCCGAGTATCAACACAAATCCCACTCTGTCTCTCAAGGTTTGGCGTATTCCCTTGTACGCGATGTTGATGGCCTTCACGTTCACTCCCTTAGCGGTCCGCCTTGGTGGGGTCGCGGCAGCTACGACGGCAGCGCCTTGTTCACGGAGCCGGCGCACGAACGCGCGTAGTGGCGACGCTTCAGCCGTTTTTCTGGAAGCCACGACGGGTGCTGCGGTCCGCCTTGGTGGCCTCGCGGCACCGACGACGGCAGCGCCTTGTTCACGGAGCCGCCGCACGAACAAATAGCACACGGTGAGCACGGCTGCGGTGATGAGCGCGATGATCGCATACAGGGGCGTTAGATTGACAGGGACGCTTGTTGCCGCACTCGGCGTGCCAACGGAAGAGGAATTCTGTGGCTCCACGACCGTGTAAACAATCGCCCCGTTCGAAAACGCCGCTGGAAAGTAGTTCGCCCCGACGGGAACCGAGAACGCGTATCGGCCGTTCTGGTCCGTCTGCGTGTTCGCGACGGTGATGTCGCCCATGTGGAGCGCTACCGACG
>DASPOC010000005.1:0-28661 GCA_035626195.1 Bathyarchaeia archaeon
GAATGCAAACAGTCTCGACGCCTTTGTACAGGGCACCGACCACGCGCTCTGGCACAAGTCGTTCCAAGGGTCAGCGTGGTCAGCGTGGGCATCCCTCGGCGGAAATCTGACGTCGTCACCCGCTGCGACGTCACCGGCTAATGGTGTGATCGACGTCTTTGTGCGCGGCACCGACGGCGCTGTCTGGCAGAGAGGAGCTTAAAGGAGGGAAACACGCGTGTGCGTCTGTCAGCGGCATGTTACGCCATCACCTTCAACCGCATTGGTGCGGACGCGCATAAATCTGTAAAGCGACAGCTCACGAGCGTTATCATCATTAATATATACGGGCCGTGTGTAGTTACGATATCTGAGCAAACAAAATGAAGAAAAGTCGTCTCTCTTTGTTAGTGCTCGCGACGGTGATCGCCATTATCTTGGTAGCTGGCTGTTCTTCGCCAACTCAAACTAGCCCACAAGTCGCGAGCTCGAGCTCAAATACGTCATCAACGAATGCGTCAACTACGACAAAGTCGAGTTCGTCAGCGGTCAAGACGGCCTCAAGCGTCAAGTCGTCACCCGGCGCTAGCGCGACGCCGACTGCATTACCCCCAGCATCGGGGAAAATTGCCACCTCGATTAGTGGCGGCCCTACCTTCCTCTCGCAAACACAAAGCCCTATAGCGCAGGGAACGAAGGTGAGTTGGGCATTTGAGGTAATTGCACAAGGGCACATACTTTGCGGTAACGGGGCCACCGTCACTGTTTTGATCGACGGCAAATCGATGGGACAGGTGCATCCGCAGTCGCCGACAGAAGGCAGGTGCTTTGCAACCGCCAATTTTGATTGGACGGCCACAAGCGGCTCACACACGCTGACGGTTAGCTATGCGGGTAACAACATGTATCAATCCTCAGAACTCCCCCCTGTGCACTTAGTTGTAACCTCTTAGCCAAGCAATTTCTGCCCACGCGGCCAATTCAGATTAGTTTTCTACAGGAATCTTGTTCTGCGTGCGTCTCGCAGCCCCGTATTCCAACGTTTGATGTTTTGGGCGTTTTTGTCCCCTTTTGGTATTTTATATATTCGGCAAACTGCAGTTACAAGAGTCTGATGCAGCACTGCTCTCACTCGACTCCGAAATCGCCGAATTTTTGTTTTTTCCTGCAATTGTGAACGCGAACAAGTCATGCAGTTAGTTGCACCGTGTTTCGTTTTTGCCGCGTGCATATCGATAGCGATCCTTTGGGCAACGCCGCTGAAATTAGGTAGCAGCGGAAGGACAGTATCGGACGATCTCGGAAGCTGTTAAAGCTGCACAGCTAGGCGACACTGTACTCGTTTAGCTTGGAACGTATGTCGAACACATCGTGGTCGATAAGCCCCACACTGTTGTTTCTTCAAATGGGGCATCAGCAACGGTAGTTAAGGCTGCTGAAACGAGCAAAGACGTTTTCCTGCCGAGCGGTAGCAACATTACGATCCAGGGTTTAGTCATAACCGCGGGAAAGATGGGGGTCGCGTTTAGGCGCACATCGAACTGCGTGCTTATAACGGGTGTGGTGAATGGCGGCGTTTTAGGGGCCTACTTAGCTGGCGCCACAGGCAATCTGATAGGCAACAACAACGTCAACAATAACGGTTTTTGGCATCTACTTAGAGGGGTCGTGCAGAAACAAACTCTCGAATAACAGCGCCTCGAATGAAGAGGGTGGAGGCCGAAATGCATCTCGAAGCGACGGCATTTATATGTTTAACTCGAATGCCAACAACGTCACGCACTGTAAATTGAGCAACGACGACAACTTTGAGGTATCTCTATGCAACTCACAGAATAACGCGTTTTCAAACAAACGCTCAGCTCGAACGCGCAATTTGGCGCGCGTCTTCGCGACGGGCCGACAATAACCAGTTTTCATTCAATATCTTCAAGGTAAATGCTGAAAACGGTGTGCTGATCGGTGACTCGCAAGCTAACACGTTCTGTTTCACTAACTTCTTGGCCGAGAAAAGTAATTTCTATGCGCAAGAGGGCAACAACATCAACTTCACAACGAGGCTCAACTATCCCTTCAGCGGCAATTCGTTTAGCGGATTCGTCGGTAACTACTACACAAATTATCTTGGATCGGATGTAGACCGGTACGGAATCGGAGAAACACCGTTTGACTGAGATAAACATCCTCTTGTCAAACTTGTCGAGAACTGTGGTATGGTTCAGCGACTGTGACGCCATCTGCTTCCCCGTCTGCTACGGCATCTACCAGTTCAACCGCATACGTCAATACGACAGGCAACGCAGGTCAGTGCGCTCCAACACATTTGCCCGGATTCGAAACTGTGTCAGCGATGTTTGGGTTGCTGTTTGCGGCGTAATCGCCGTGGTATTAAAGAGAGTGCGGCGACCAGGGAGCTGTTACGGTGTTGAGGAGATGTGCTCCGATGGGAAACACAAAGCTAATATCTTCAGTTTGGGTCCGCTCTTGGCGGGCGGTCAAGGGCCTTCCACAGCGTTTTTTACAAAACTCGTGGAAGGGAACGTCTCAGTGATCCGCATTAGCACCATTCCGTGACTAATGATATCGTATGTCCGAGACAGCAGCAGCACGTTATGAGGGACGCCAAACAAGTCGCTAAGCTCGTCGTTCGAAGTGGTATCGACTCTTCTGATTTCCCGTCGTGATTCAATTCTTCGCTGCGTTAAGATTCGTCCTATCGGTATGTCAGCTTTCATTAGGTCATGTCTGAACTCTTTTTGCGCGCGTGCGATAGGCGTGTAGGACTCGGCGTAGATCAGCGGTCGGTCGTCGTCGTTTTTGAGAACAACGACGCGATAGTTTATGTTATCGCCCTCCTCTACGTCCAACGCCGCGGCTCTTTCGGTGTCCGCTCTGACGACCTGTTGAAGCAACGTCTTCACCACAACAGGTTTCCCGGTCAGCACTTCGAGCAGAGTCGTAACTGAGCCGTCTGTCATCAATAACAACCGCTGTGCCTTCGACAGCGGAACGTTCAGATCTTTCATTCGAATCTTTTTGACCTCCTCGCGAGGAATCCGGAGTCCGTTAGCACAACGAGGTCTCGCGGACGCGCGCGCCGCTGTTTTGCGCTTTTACTGCGTAGACTGCGCCTCCGATAGTCTCGTCCAAGTAACGCTGGACTGCAGGTTGCAGCCGCTTTCCGTCAGCTATCCCATATACGGTGGGGCCAAACGAACTCATCCCGGCACCAAGCGCCCCGTTATCTCTCATGAATTGAACGAGACGCGCGCAGAACGGCTGTAGCTCAATTTCCCTGCGCTTGAAACCTAGCATCTGAACTCGATCGATCGATTGGCCGAAACTTTCGATGTCTCGTTCCACAACTGCCGGAAGCAATTCCATCAAAATAACGTGACAAAGCTCCTGGATCTCGGTGAGCGGCAGCGGACATTTTTGTTTGAATATATCGACCTCGCGTCTGTCGCTCGCGCCGTGTAGATTTGGTATGGCAAGAACGATCGTCCAATCCGGAAAATCGAGATGGACAATCATTGGGGCCGGGGCATATTTTCCAGAAGCCGACGATGGCAAGAATGCCGTCTTGCCTTTGTGACCTCCATCAATGATGAAGCCCCCCCGCTCGTACGCTGCGACGCCGATACCAGAGGTACCCCCCCTTCCCGTTAGTTGGGCAATGGCCGTTGGCGTCAAGCGCAGGTCGTAGAGTTCGCTTATCGCCGTTCCGACTGCTAGCGCGACTTGGGTTCCTGAGCCTAGTCCAACGTGAGCAGGAAATTCGTCGACGACCTCGATCGCTACGCCCCCGACGTCGTGCCGCGTCATGATCGCTGACGCTGCCCTTCTTATTCGGTCTCCGAACGTTGTGTTTCCTAGAACCGACAGCTGAGCATCCTCTCGCGCGTTGATCTTCACTGATGGAAACTCGAGAGTGAGTCCGACGCCCCCATCAATGCGTCCGAGCGAGCCGTTCAAGTCAATGAGGGTGATATGAAGTCTCGATGGCGTAACTACTTCGATCATGTCGTTTCTCGCGTCGACGTCTCCGGTTCGATGTGAATAATGGCCTCCTTAACGTTTGGCACGCACGCTTTTATGTCTCTTTCCAGTTTGTTGGCGATGTTGTGAGCCTCTTCAAGACTAAGGTTCGGCCGGACATGGATGCTTGCGTCTACGAATATGCTGCTGCCGGCTTGCCGGGCCCGAAGATCATGGAAGGCAGTTATGTCGCGGTTATCCGTTATAACGTCTCTGATTTTTGACGTTATTTCCTTTGGTGGGGCGGCGTCCACGAGGATCCGAGTCGTTTTTCGCCCGAGCCGGACAGAAGTCGTCAGCATAATGATCGCGACGAAGATCGCGGCCAAAGGGTCGACGACGACATAACCGAATTTAGCGGCAGCCAAGCCGAGAAGCACAGCTGCCGAGCTATAGATGTCCGTTGAAAAGTGATAAGCGTCGGCTTCTAAGGCTGAACTTCCGTATTTTCGGGCGTTTTGAAACAGATATCTTGAAACGCAGAAATCTGCGATAATTGCAAGACCCATAATGGCGATGGCGTAGTAAAGCGTATTGTCTATCTGGATAGCAAATCCTGTGAGAAGTCGCAGGCTCGCCTCATAGAAGATCCATACGCTTGTAACACCTAGAAGCGCGGTCTGCACCAGGCTTGAAAAGTTTTCGAACTTCTCGTGCCCGTAGGGATGTTCTTCATCGAGTGGTCTATTTGCGCTTCTGATGCCCGTGTAAGCAAAGCCCGAAGCAAGAAGATCGAGCAGCGAATGGGCCGCTTCGGCGAGCATTCCTAGGCTGCCACTTGCAACCCCTACGATAATTTTCGCGGAGAGCAGAAGCACGTTGACAACAACTGAAAAAGTTGCAGCGTGGAGCTTTTGGGCTGCGCCGCTGGCGTCGTCCATTCCTGCCCTCTCATATAGGCTTAACCTTATTTAGGAGTATCGGAATCGCTTGACGCGAGCCGTAGAAGCGTCAGAAACCTTTAAGTAACTTTGTTGCACTTTTAAAAACTACACGGGTCAGGCGTTATGACGCAAAACGTGTGAAGATGTACCCCAAGATACAGCTCGCAGTGCCCTCGTCCTTGACCATCGAAACTGCCGATCATAAAATAAAGACGTACAAGGTCGGACAGGTCGCTCGGGCGGCGGCAATATTCGGGGTGCAACGCGTTACGATTTACCGTGACGCTGCGTTCGATGACAGCCAATTCATCGCGTCGATATTGCAGTATATGGAGGCGCCGCAATACCTTCGAAAGCTGCTTTTCCCGCGCTCAAATGAGTTGCGATCCGTCGGGGTGGTCCCCCCGTTGAAGACCCCTCATCACGCTCGGCCGCGTGATGACATTCGAGAAGGAATTGTGATAGACGTCGGAACTGACTGCGCTTGGGTTGAAATCGGATTGGATTGCCCGGCCCTTTTGCGAACAGCCACTTTACGCAAAGGGGAGCGCGTGACAGTTAAGATCTTTTCGCGAGATCCGCTTGAAGTCGAACTGACTCAGAAGCCGCCGCGTTATTGGGGGTATTCGGTCCGGGTGGCTGATTGCATCGCAGACGCGTTGGAGGGGTTGGTCATAGCCACGTCGAGGCACGGACAGCCAATAAGTCCCGCAATACACAATGAAATAAGAAGGAGAAGCGCCGAATTGATGACTTTCGTATTTGGAGCTCCCAACCGTGGAGTAGAAGCCTTATTCCAGGAAGCAGGGCTATCGCTGGAGGATGCTTCAGACTTTGTCGTCAATACGATTCCGCAGCAAGGGACAGAAACAGTGCGCACAGAAGAAGCTATCGTGGCCACGTTGAGCGTGTTCAATATCGCGCTGCACGAATCAACATGAGGTAAACTAATGACAAAAAGACATCGTCCGAGACGCGGATCGCTCGCCTACAGCCCGCGAAAGAGGGCAAAGAGCGAAGTGCCGAGAATCCGCTCGTGGCCAGAGCAAGATGAGCCGCGAATACTGGGATTCGCGGGCTACAAAGCCGGGATGACGCACGTGATCTTGGTCGACGATTCACCTAATAGCCCAACTGAAGGTTTGGAGATAAGCGTGCCCGCCACGGTTGTCGAAACTCCCGCGATGAAAGTAGCGGCCGTGAGGACGTATCGTAAGACGCCCTATGGAAAGCGCATTGTGCTCGAAGCTTGGGCCGGCAATATCGAAGGCGAAGTTGCGAAGCGCAGGCCGCTTCCTAAGAAGGCAGTGCGCCGTGATGGGAGTCTCGACGGTGCGGACGAGATCCGCGTGCTGATTTATACCTCGCCAGCGGCAGTTAGTGGCATTCCAAAGAAGGTGCCTGAACTGATGGAGGTGCCTGTTGGTGGAGACGACGTAAGCGCAGCGTATGCATACGCGGACGCTATCTTGGGAGAAGAAATCGCCGCTGAGAACGTCTTCAAAGAAGGTATGCTAGTCGACGTGATCGCAGTGACAAAGGGCAAAGGGGTTCAGGGGCCAGTCAAACGGTGGGGCGTCACCATCCAGGATCGAAAAGCGTTCAGGGGCGGCAAGGGGCGCCACATCGGGAATCTTGGTCCGTGGAACCCGGCGCGTGTTAGGTGGACGGTCCCGCAACTTGGCCAGATGGGCTATCAACAAAGAACCGAGTACAATAAGCGAATACTTAAAATCGGGCCGGACGGAGCTGTAGTGACTCCTGCAGGCGGATTTGTCAAATATGGGCTCGTTCGAGGCGCGTACGTTCTTCTTCACGGATCAGTTCCGGGACCTGCCAAGAGGCTCATTAGAATGAGATCGGCCACCAGGCCACACAAAACTGCACACACGGTTCCTGATCTGAGCTACGTGAGCGTTCGATCGAAGCAAGGGGTGAGATGAGATGAGGGGGCGACTTTTGAGTCTGAACGGCAAGGCCAGGAAGAAAATCGATCTTCCAGAGCTTTTCGACGAAGTCCACCGCCCAGATCTCATAAAAAAGGCAGTCGTCGTTTCGCAGGCAAATAGGAGGCAGGCCTATGGACCGGAGTCCACGGCCGGCATTAAGACCTCGGCGGAATCGTGGGGTTCGGGGCGCGGAGTCGCGCAAGTCCCGCGATTGAAGAACTCAAGCAGGGTCGCGAGGGTGCCACAAGCGGTTGGCGGGAGAAAAGCACATCCGCCAAGCTCAAAGAGGGTATTTAGCGACAAGATAAACAGGAAGGAAAGGCAGAAAGCGATGCGATCTGCAATCGCAGCCACCGCAAAACCTGATCTAGTCAAAGCGCGCGGTCATCGGTTTGAAGGAACCCTTCCACTAATCCTTGAAGATGCCTTTGAAGAGTTGACCACAACCAGCAAAATAGCAGAAGTACTGACCGCGCTAAACGTCTGGCAAGACGTAGAGAAAGCGAAACGCGGTAAACGCGTACGTGCTGGGAAAGGCAAGCGGCGGGGCCGACGCTACAAGAACAAAAAGAGCGTCCTTATCATCAGCATGAGGCCCGTGTCGGCGGCGCGCAATTTGCCCGGGGTTGATGTTGTAGCGGTGGATCAGTTGAATATCGAGCTTCTAGCTCCGGGTACGCACGCCGGTAGACTCACAATATGGACCCAGTCGGCGATAAACGCTTTAGAGAAAGGGTAGGGTTATGTTGAAACACGCCTATGTAACCGAGAAGGCGACAGCTCAGCTTGACAGAGAGAACAAGCTCACGTTCATCGCTGACGTCGAAGATACGAAAGACGACATAAAAAAAGCGGTGGAAGAAATCTACAACGTCACGGTCGTCGACGTGAAGACGCTCGTCACACCGAAAGGTTTCAAAAAAGCTACTATTACGCTTTCTAGCGACGATTCTGCTGAAGAGATCGCATCAAAACTTGGAATCTTCTAACGGAGTCGAGATATGGGAAAGAGAATAATATCGCAAAATCGGGGCAAGGGAACACCGACCTATCGCGCACCGTCTCACCGCTATAAGGCAGCCTTGAAATTGATCAAAGCTGACAAGGATGAAGATGTGAAAGCGCGCGTAGTCGAGGTCCTTCACGACCCTGCACGCAGCGCCCCCATAGCGCGAGTTGAGTTGGCAGACGGAACGGAGCGCTTGGTACTAGTACCAGAGGGCCTTTGCGTGGGCGATGAAATCGCGTGCGGAGCGTCAGCAGAGGTCAAAGCTGGCAATATCCTGCCGCTTGCCGAAATCCCGGAAGGGGTGCCGATCTGCAGTATTGAATCGCAGCCTGGCGACGGAGGGTGTTTCGCACGGGCATCTGGCGTCTATGGCATGCTGATCGCGCACGACGTGCAAAAAACTGTCGTGCAACTGCCCAGTGGCGAAATGAAATGGCTCCATCCGCATTGTCGAGCAATGATAGGAATGGTGGCAGGTGGGGGACGCCTTGACAAGCCCTTTGTCAAAGCAGGTAAGAAGTTCCATAAGATCCGTTCAAGAGCAGCAAAATATCCTCGCGTGCGTGGGGTTGCCATGAACGTGGTAGACCACCCATTCGGCGGTGGCGGTTGGCAACATCCGGGCCGCCCAAAAACAGTCAGCCGCAACGCTCCCCCTGGGCGGAAAGTTGGCAGCATTGCAGCTCGCCGCACGGGTAAACGATAGTCAAACCAAGAGCTGGTGATAGTATGGCTAAGAGAAGAAAAGTGGAAGCGCCTCGCCGCAAGGAAGAGTTCTCGTATAGGGGGCATTCTCTTGAGGAGCTCAAGGACATGGAGCTTGATACATTGGCTCAGCTGTTTCCTGCACGTCAACGAAGAAAGCTCAAGAGAGAACTCACGGAAGATCAAAAAAAGCTTTTGCAAAAGATGCGAGAGGGAAAAACCATCCGCACTCATCAGAGAGACATGATCGTTGTCCCTGAGATGGTCGGTACCTCGATCGGAGTCCACGACGGAAAGACGTTCGCAATCGTCGAGATTATGCCGGAGATGATAGGGCATTATCTTGGGGAATATGCGCTCACACGGCGACGGGTATCACACGGCGGTCCGGGCGTGGGAGCGACACGATCCAGTAGATATGTTCCACTGAAGTGATCTAATGGCGTTCACAAAGTATTCCGTGGAGTTCGACAACGAGAAAACGGCCCGTTCCCAAGGCCATGAGCTTCACGTATCGCCGCGACACTGCGTGGAGATATGCAGGGAGCTACGGGGAAAGTCGCTCGCGGAAGCGAAAGCCCATTTGGAAGGGATCACTCAGCTCAAGAAGCCCGTGCCGTTCAAGCGCCACAGTTCAGGCGTTGGACATCGCGCGGGATTAATTGGATGGGACGCAGGCCGATTTCCGCAGAAAGCGGCCCGGGACATACTCACGGTCTTAAAGGGCGCGGAAGCGAATGCTGAATACAAAGGGCTCGATACGGATCGAATGCAGATAGTCCACAGTTTGGCGAGGAGAGGGCGCGTCATTGAGGGCAGAATGCCTCGCGCGATGGGACGCGCCACCGCAAAGAACACGGCCACGGTAACCGTCGAAATAGTGCTCCAGGAGTTTGAAAATGGGGATTGAGAAAAAATTCATAGAGGAGGGCTTGAAGAGATCCCAGATGAACGAGTACTTGAACAAGGAGCTAGAGCGCGCCGGCTATGGTGGCATGGAGATCAATCGCACTCCTATCGGCACGCACATCACCTTGTACGCAGAGAAACCCGGAATGATCATCGGAAAGAGCGGTAAGACGATCAGACGAGTCACCAGAGAGCTCGATGCGAATTTCAAACTCGACAACCCACAGCTCGATGTCCAGGAGATTGAAGTTCCCGAGCTAAACGCGCAAATAATGGCGCACCGGTTAGCTAACGCGCTTGAGCGGGGCTGGTATTTCAGAAAGGCAGGACAATCGACGCTCCAGCGGGTTATGGACGCCGGGGCGCTTGGATGCGAAGTAATCCTCGCGGGAAAGATCACCGGCCCGCGATCGCGAACCGAGAAGTTCCTCGCAGGATACATAAAGCACTGCGGAAAACCGGCTGAAGAGCTGGTAATGAAAGGCTACGCAGTTGCGAAACGGAAACTTGGGATCATCGGGGTCAAAGTTTTCATCGTGCCTCCCGGAGTTAAACTTCCTGACGACATACGACTGATCGAGCAAATACCAGGCGAAGAGGTGGAGACGAATGGCAGTATTGAGGAGCCAAGAGATACGCAAGATGAAACCGGATGAACGAAGCGAGCAGCTTGACGATCTGATCGCGGAGCTCTTAAGAGAGAGGGCGCTTGTGTCTGCAGGCGGCGCTCCAGAGAACCCGGGAAGACCAAAGGAGCTCCGACGGACCATCGCTCGAATCCGCACAATTATGAACGAAGAGAAGAACACGCGACGATCGGGTGCGTAGGTGCTAGATGGGAATTACTCCTCAGAACTTCGTGAATCACGAGCTCATTGGTTTGCGCGTGACGCTGGTGAAGAGCACTAACAAGGACGCCGTAGGCTTGAGTGGGCGGATCATTGACGAAAGCAGAAACATTTTCAAATTAGAATGTTGCGGACAGGAAAAAACGGCCGCCAAGCACCGCAATACGTTTGAATTCACGCTGCCAGAAGGCGATAAAGTGCGAGTAGCCGGGGATCTTGTCCTGGGACGCCCCGAAGACCGCGCTGCAAAGAGTATTCGAAAATGGCACAACAGGTGACAACATGCGAACGAATATTGGCTTTGACGTAGTTGCGCCCACAGAGGAGTGCAAGGACAGCAACTGCCCTTTTCACGGGACGCTTTCTGTGCGGGGGCAGGTGATCGACGGAACGGTGGTGAGCGACAAAACTGCGCGAACCGTTGTGGTGCAGCGAGAGTACCTGAAATACATTCCGAAGTACGAAAGGTACGAAAAGAGGAAGTCGAAACTACACGCTCATAATCCGGATTGCGTCGCCGCAAAAAAGGGAGACCGCGTTAGCCTAGCAGAGTGCAGGCCGTTGTCCAAGACTAAGTCCTTCGTGGTGATTAAAGTACTATGAAGAGCCTAAAGGCGAAAATTCCTCGATCGCTCGCAACGAGCTCGAAAATTGATTGCGTCGATAACACGGGGGCAAGAACCCTTGAGATTATCGCGGTCAAACGGTATCGGGGGGTCAAGAAGCGACAACCCAAGGCGGGATTAGGCGAGATGGTCATAGTATCGGTCAAAAAAGGGGCGCCTGACATGCGCCGACAGATTCTCAAGGCTGTGATTGTGCGGCAGAAAAAGGAATTCAGAAGGCCCGACGGGACTAGAGTGAAGTTTGAAGATAACGCAGCTGTCATCACCGATGACAACGGGGAGCCCCGCGGAACTGAGATCAAGGGGCCGATTGCCCGCGAAGTCGCAGAACGCTTCGGCAAGATTGCTTCGGTCGCTCAAATGATAGTGTGAGGGTTCAGATTGGTAAATAGGGTTACGTCTAAGCAACCGCGGAAACAGCGGAAAGCACGAATTGATGCTCCTCTCCACGTTCGTCAGAAGTATCTGCACGCGGCTCTCGAAAAGAAGCTTGCGGATAAATATAAGCGCCGAAGGGTTCAAATACGGAAGGGAGACACAGTAAAGGTGCTTCGTGGGGACTCTCGCGATCATGAAGGAAAGGTGGCGAAGGTTAACCTCAAAGAGGAGTCGATCGAAATTGACGGCATAACGGTGCACAAGGCCGATGGGTCTGAGGTGGCACGACCCGTTCATCCTTCAAACGTGATAATTACAAAGCTTGAACTCAAAGACAAACTCAGGACCAGTAAACTAGAGGAGGAATAGCGTGCATCAAAAAAGAATCTCCGCACCAAAAAGCTGGCCAATCCCAAAAAAGACCAGTCACTGGGTCACCGCTCCTTCTCCCGGCGCACACTCGAGAGAAGCCGTTCCAATATTAGTCGTGTTGAGGGACATATTGCACCTCGCCGACAACGCAAAAGAGGCGAAGCGGATTTTGCATAACGGAAGCGTGACAGTGAACGGGCGCGTGGTGAAGAAGCACAAAGCGCACGTCGGCCTGTTCGACGTGTTAGCGACTGCCGGCAAAAGCTACCGCATGCTCCCCAACCCCCGCGGCAAGTACGAGCTACCTGAGATAGGCGACGAGGAAGCGAAGCGCAAGCTCGTCCGTATTGACAACAAGACCGTCGTGAAAGGCGGCAAGCTTCAGTACAACTTGCACGATGGGACGAATGTACTCCTCAAAGAAAAATACAACACTGGTGACTCACTTGTCTTTTCACTGCCTGATTACCGCGTTGTTGAACGGTACGAGCGCAAAGCCGGTAGCAAAGCCGTGATCGTTGGAGGAAAACACTCTGGTGAGACCGGCACGATAGTAGAACTAAGGAAGATGGCGAGCTCGCGTCCGAATATGGTACGAATTGAACGAGACGGCAAACAATTTGAGACTATAGACGACTACGTCTTTGCGACGGGCAGCGGTGGTGACTGATCGTGGTTGAAGCCCGTGCGGAACAAGAACAAACTGATAACCCCATGACGAAGCCGACGCTTGACAAGGTGACCGTTCATATAAGCGTCGGTGAGGGGGGCCAAAAGCTGATCAACGCGGAGAATATCGTAAAAACTCTTACCGGGCAAGCCACGGTGCGAACGTCAGCAAAGAAGACTCAACCCATATTCGGGATAAGAAAAGGTCAGGCAATAGGATGCAAAACGACTCTGCGAAGAGAACGGGCAAGCGCGTTTCTTCACAGCGCGCTTGAGACGAGGCAGAATTTCGTGCACGAGTTTCAGTTTGATGAGACCGGCAACGTGTCATTCGGCATCGTCGATCACACCGATTTCCCAGGGATGACCTATGACCCCCAAATAGGCATATTTGGCATGGACGTAATTGTATCACTCAAGAAGCCAGGCTATCGCATCGCTCGGCGTCGTGCGGCGCACAGACGCGTTCCCATTGGACATCGAGTCACGCGTGAGCAGGCAATTTCTTTCCTTCAAAACAATTATAACGTGGTGTTGGGATAATGGTCGAAAAAACACGGCGTGAGGCCCATGAATGCAGGCGCTGTGGACGCAAGCAAGGACTTGTCACGAAGTACGAGATATACCTCTGTCGACAATGCTTCCGAGAGATCGCCAGCGACATGCAGTTTGAGAAGTATAACTGAGGTCATGCAACAATGGTTCTGCTAGATCCGCTCGCAAACGCTCTTTCAGCGATCAAAAACGCCGAGGGCGTCGGTAAGAAAGAATGCTGCATCAAGCCCGTATCCAAGCTTATCGGTAACGTGCTTCGCGTCATGCAGCAAGGGAATTATATAGGCGATTTTGAGCTTGTCGAAGATGGGAAAACAGGCGTATTCAAGATCGAGCTGCTCGGTAATATCAACCGATGCGGCGTGATCAAGCCGCGAAGTTCTGTTCACAAAACTGATCTTGAGAGATGGGAACAGCGGTATTTGCCGGCGCGCAACTTCGGTTTCCTGATACTGACCACGTCTGCCGGGATACTGACTCACATCGAAGCGCGAGAACGGGGTATCGGAGGGAAGCTGATAGCGTACTGCTATTAGGTGGTGACCTGTGGTCCAAGTCATAGAAAAAGAGGTTTCGATCGCCGACGCTGTCAGGGTTGAAGTTCACAACGGAGTTGTGAGGGTTGAGGGTCCGCGCGGAACACTCGAACGCGACCTGTGGTACCCAAACATCGACATACGCGTCGAGCCAGATAAGGTGTATATCGGGACCGCTTTGGACAAGAAGACTCAAAAATCGATCGTGGGAACTTACGCTTCTCACATCACTAACATGGTCAGAGGGGTCACCGAAGGATTCCAATACAAGTTGAAACTGGTCTACTCGCATTTCCCCATCCAAGTCAAGGTAGAAGGAAAAGTCGTATCGATCGAAAACTTTCTTGGTGAACGAAAGCCCCGAACCGCTAGAGTCATGGGGAGCTCTCTTGTTGCTATTCAGGGCGACGAGCTAATCGTTACAGGCATCGACAAGGAACACGTGGGACAAACCGCTGCGAACATCGAGCAAGCGACTCGGATCAAGGGGCGTGACCCGCGTGTGTTTCAAGACGGCATCTACCTCATTGAAAAGGGCCTAGAGGCACGCACATGAAGGCTTTGAATGAAATGGATGACACTCAAATTAAAGCGCTGATAGAGGCAGGGTACCGAACGGTGGACGATCTCAAGGGCATAACAGCGGACGAACTTACAAGCGCAGGCCTCGATGCTGACCTTGCTCAACGAGTCGTACAAGAGTCAATTTCATTCAAGCGTAAGGAATTCAGCGGCAAACACAAGCATTTACTCCTCGTTCGTAAGCGGCACGACAAACCCTGGTTCAAGCGCGACGACTACGAGAAGAAAAAGAAGCTAACCCCGAGCTGGAGAAAACCACGCGGATTGTTCAACAAGATGCGCCGGGGGTTTCCTGATAAGGGCCCGGTCGTGCAAGTGGGATACGGCGCACCAAGCGCGATAAGGGGTGTTCATCCCTCTGGATTCGAGGAAGTGCTGGTCAACACCCTAACTGATCTGGACGAGTCGACGCCTCACCAAGCCGTCAGAATAGGTCGTACGGTCGGCGCCCGCAAGAAGCAGATCATTCTCGAGCGCGCGTTTGCCAAGGGTCTAAAGGTACTCAATCCCGGACTGAAAGCTCATGTCGCGGACCAAGACGATGGAAAGATGGCTGCGACGGAGGAGAAGCAGTGACCAGCCTATCGAACCAAAAGCGACTCGCTGCTGAGGTGCTTGGTGTTGGGGAAAGCAGAATATGGCTCGATCCGGACAAGCTCACGGACGTCGCAAACGCGATCACTCGAGAAGATGTGCGCGGACTTATAAATGACGGTACCGTGAAATTTAAGCAAGCGCAGGGTATTAGCCGCGGACGGGCACGCAGGAACGATGCTAAGCGCAAGAAGGGCCATAAAGCCGGGCAAGGGACCCGTAAAGGAGCAAAAAATGCCCGAAGCCCTAGGAAACAGCTGTGGATGCGTAGGATTCGAGCGCAGAGAAGGACTCTGCGCGTTTTGAGGGACAACAACACGGTCGACCGAACCACGTATCGCCGCATGTATAGGAAGGCGAAAGGTGGCGAGTATCGAACAGTAAGTGTACTGAGCACTCAAGCTGAAATCGCGATGGCCACGCGGAGGCAGAAATAATGGCGATCGGTCCGCGCTATCAGGTTCCTTTTCGACGTAGGCGAGACGGAAAGACGAACTACCATAAGCGGCTAGGTTTGATGCTTTCAGAATGGCCTCGCGTCGTTGTGCGAAAAACCGGACGCAATTTGATCGTGCAGCTTGTCGAACACGGAACTGCGGGGGATCGGACGTGGATATCTGCAAACGCGCTGGAGCTAAAAAAGCTCGGCTATAAGGGCTCTACCGGTAATATACCTGCTGCGTACCTGACCGGGCTGCTTTTTGCGAGTCGAGCGCTTGCAGCTGGTTATTCGAAAGGGGTGCTCGATCTGGGACTTAATGCAAATTCGCGAGGATCGCGCACTTACGCCGCCTTGCAGGGCGCCGTTGAAGTGGGGCTCGACATTCCGCACGGTCGTGAGCCGCTTCCTGTGCCTGCTAGGCTACACGGAGAACATATTGTCGCTTATGCGACCGATAATCCAACGCGGTTCACGCGTTATGGTTTAGATCCAAAAGACCTTCCTAATCATGTTGACGCGGTGAAGCAACATATAATCGAGCACGCTGCGCAGGAACGAACAGAGGATACAGGGGCACACAATGGCTGAAAGGATAGAGGGATGGACACCGAAGACGAGATTAGGACGCCTTGTTTCTGAGGGAAAAATAACGACGTTCGACGATGCGGTAGCCACCGGGCATCCGGTAAAGGAACCCGAAATCATTGATGTTCTCTTGCCTGATCTGTCAGACGAGGTCTTGGATATCAACATGGTGCAGCGAATGACGGATTCCGGTCGGCGCGTGAAGTTTCGAGCCGCGGTGGCAATCGGCAATCGCGACGGATACATAGGCTTCGCCGAAACCAAGGATCTGCAAGCCGGACCCGCCATACGGAAAGCAATTGAAACTGCTAAGCTGAATCTCATCAAGATAAATCGCGGCTGCGGCTCGTGGGAATGTGGCTGCGGAGAAGCGCATACCGTTCCTTACACCGTCCACGGCAAGGCGGGCTCCGTGACCGTTGTTCTGAAACCAGCGCCTCGAGGCCTTGGCATAACATCAGGCGGCACGGCGCGGAAGGTGCTTCAACTCGCAGGCATAAAAGATGTATGGACGCGATCGTCTGGACAAACACGTACGACTATCAACTTTGCTCGCGCTACGTTTGAAGCGCTCAAGGCAACAACAACGGTGCGAATCGGCGGTGGAACGCAATGACTTACGCCGTTGTTAAGATGCGTGGGACGGTCAAAACAAAACCCGACGTGCGGCGCACGCTCGAGTTATTAAATCTAAGTAGAACTAATCACTGCGTTCTCGTCGAGGACAACCCGCATTATAACGGCATGCTCCAAAAGGTGAAAGATTATGTGGCGTGGGGCACCATCGACGGCGCAACCCTCGGTGTGCTGCTTGAAAGAAGGGGCGCGCTAGCGAGTCATAAGAGACTCACTAACGCGTACGTGAAAGACCGCACCGATTTTGATGACATAAACTCGCTAGCGACAGCCGTTGTCAGCGGAACGGCGACGTTGCAGGACGTGCCTGACCTGAAACCTGTGCTAAGGCTCCATCCGCCGCGCAAAGGCCACAGTGGCATAAAAAAGCCGTTTCCGGAAGGTGTTCTTGGATTTCACGGCGGCGAAATCAACGAATTGCTTCTCAAAATGAGGTAGATGGATGGGTGTCAAAAACAAGGCGAAGAAGTTTCGAGGAAGTCGCACGTGTGGCGGCGGCACTCATAAGAACCGTCGCGGAGCAGGAAGTCGAGGAGGGCGTGGCCACGCAGGCGGTTGTAAGCACCATTTTTTAAAGGAACTTTTGCTTGGCCGGGGTTATGGCAGTTATGGGTTCGCAAGGCCACAAAAGGTGCTCAAATACCCGACCGTGATTGATGTAGGTGCTCTGGACGAAACTGCTGAGCGACTTGTGGAACTGAAGCAGGCTAAGGTGCGCACCGGCAAGTATTACATCACGCTCGATGTCGATAAAGTGCTGGGAAAGGGCCGTGTTACTAAGTCGCTTATCGTAACTGCAAGAAGTTTTTCGCTTCGAGCGCAAGAGAAGTTGGAAGCAGCAGGCGGGAAAGCAAAAATCGCAGAGCCGTGACCTTCTAGGCCAGTGATCGACTAGTAATCAGTTGAGCGTAGTCATCATGAGCGAGCACCCAACGATAGACAGACTTGAACCCTTCTTGCAGAAACTTCCTGCAGTCTCTAAGCCCGAAGGGCACGTGCACTTCAGACGCAAGATCACGTGGACGATTGGTGTTTTACTCATCTATTTCGTTTTAACAAACGTCCGCCTTTTTGGACTTTCACCTGCATCACAGGACCTTTTCGGCTTCTACCGTGCAATAATGGCCGGAAGCCAAGGCTCCCTCGTTCAGCTCGGCATTGGTCCAATCGTGACCGCGTCGATCATACTGCAGCTTTTCAAGGGCGCGGACATCATAAAGCTTGACACGAGCGATCCTCGAGACCAATCAGCCTACCAGCAGCTGCAGAAGCTTCTGATCTTCGTCATGATCGTCGTTGAAGCCGCGCCGCAAGTGCTTGGAGGTTTCCTGCAACCCGACCCGGCTATTGCCGCTTCAACTGGTATCGGGCTTCACGGCATTTCCTTGCTTATATTTATCCAGGTTTGCATAGGCGGCGTGCTCGTGCTATTCCTGGATGAAATTGTGAGTAAATGGGGAATTGGCTCGGGAGTCGGCATGTTTATCGTGGCCGGAGTTGCCCAAGGCCTGGTAACTGGGACCATTAATTGGATAACCAATCCTTCGACTGGATTGCCCGTGGGTTGGATCCCAGGCTTGATTAGAATCTTCCAGACATTCACCGTCCAGCAGCTGCTTACCGCCCAAGGAATAATATTCCTACTTAATCAGGGTCAAATTTTAGCCATAATAAGCACGGTTGGTATATTCGCAGTTGTTGTCTACGTTGAAACCACGCGCATAGAGATTCCTCTGGCGCACAGTTCCGTACGAGGCGCGCGAGGCAGATTCCCGGTAAAGCTCGTTTACGCGAGCGTGTTGCCGCTGATATTAGTTCGGGCGCTTCAGGCGAACATTCAGATGATTGGCATCCTCCTTTACAACGCAGGTTTCACTTGGGTTGGGACCTACGTAAACAATCAGCCGACGAGTGGCCTGATGTACTATTTGGCACCAATCAGTGGGCCTAGTAACTGGTTGCCCGGGGTCGGTCAGAACCCGGCGTGGCAAATCGCACTGCGGTCAGGAATTGATATCTCCTTTATGGTCATCGGGGGAATCATATTCGCCCTTTTCTGGGTGGAGACTACCGGCATGGGCCCAAAGGCCGTTTCCGAGCAAATTCAAAGTTCTGGGATGTCTATCCCCGGCTTCCGCCGTGACCCCAAAATCATTGAACGCGTTATGAAGCGGTACATTCCGAAAGTAACTGTCATCGGGGGCGCTTTCATAGGGTTATTGGCGGTCATTGCAGGTTTTTTGGGAACCATAGGAAACGTGGGCGGCACTGCGTTGCTCCTCGCCGTGAGCATCACGTACACGCTGTACGAGCAGCTTGCCAATGAAGAGATGATGGAGATGCACCCGATGCTGCGCGGCTTCTTGGGGCAGTAACGTATCTGACGCTCAGATCGTTTCTCTTGACTTCTAAGCTAAGCTGAAATTTTTTGTTGCGAGTTAGCGGGCATTTGGATCGCAGGAACGGCTTTGATGGAGGAAGCTGCGCCCTGTACGATTGCGTAAGTTAAAGTAGGATGGTTAGGATAGTTCCCTACACAAATTGGGGCAGCAAATGCGGAAAGTGGTAATTCTAACGGGAGTTCCGGCGAGCGGCGGGACGACGGTTACAAAGAGAGCCATTGAACGGCTGGAAGCGCAGGGCCAACCCTTGAGAATGGTCACCTATAGCGACGTGATGCTGGATGAGGCGTTGCAGCGCCACTGGGTCAGGATAAGAGACGACATCCGAAAGCTAGATCCTGCTAGGCAGCGCGATCTCCAAAAGACTGCCGCGCGCACGATATCACAAATGGCCACAACGCCGCTTGTTGTTGACACGCACGCAACGGTACGAACGTCGCGCGGCTACCTTCCTGGTTTGCCTACGTGGGTTTTGGACGAACTTGGGCCTGAGCTCATACTCATTGTCGAAACAGCACCTAACGAAATTATTCGGCGCAGAACTGCTGACAAGTCACGACAGCGCGACGCGCAAGATGCGACGGGTGTTCAGGAGCACCAGGAGGTTAACAAAGCGATATGCATGGCGTACGCCGCACACACTGGAGCAACGGTCAAGATACTGCAAAATCCCGACGGAAAGCTTGATGAGGCAGTCGCTGAACTGGTGGCCACGCTGCAGGAAGACTGAGTTCATCGCCAGCGCATAGCGGGTGTGCCATCGTGTTGCTCACTATTAGCGGATTTGCAGGCAGCGGCAAGACGACGGTAGCAACCGGTTTATCGCGGAAACTAGGCTTTGCACACATCTCAGCGGGAGGGGTATTCAGAGAACTCGCGCGAGAGCGCACAATGAGTCTCGAGCAGTTGAGCAAGCTTGCGGAAACAGAACCGGAAATCGACAAAATCGTTGATCGACGACAAGCCGAGCTCGCGCGGTCGCGTGAACACGCGGTCGTCGACGGGCGGCTTTCCGGCTGGGTTCTCAAAGCCGACATCGCCGTTTGGCTTAAAGCGCCCCTAGAAGTACGAGCACAGCGAATAGCGGGAAGAGAAGGCAAGCGGCGGGCTGCAGCTCTCCACGAAACACGCCTGCGCGATGGCAGCGAGACCGTGAGATATCGCACGTTTTATAATATCGACGTGACGAACCTTGACGTCTATGATCTTGTCATAGATACGATGCACTGGGACCAACACGCGGTCATCGCTATCATCGCGCAGGCCGTGAGAGCGTACCGGAAAGTTGACAAACGATGACAAATCCTGTTGCGCAGCAACGGACCATAAACGAGTTGCTTCAAAAAGGCGTCATAAATCTCGATAAGCCAGCCGGACCTACGAGTCACGAAGTAGCCGCGTGGGTGAAACGAATTTTGCACATTAGGAAAGCGGGCCACATCGGAACGCTAGATCCCAAGGTTACGGGTGTGCTGCCGATATTGTTGCAAGATGCGACAAGGGCAGTGGGGGCGCTCGTGAACTTGCCCAAGGAATACGTGTGTGTAATGCATCTGCATAAGGCGGTTCCCGAACCATCGGTGCGAGACATACTAAAGGAGTTTACGGGTGTGCTATATCAGCGCCCACCTCTTAAATCGGCCGTAAGGCGTCAAATTCGCAAACGCGAGATTTATTACATCGACGTGCTAGAACGGCAGGGGAACGATATCCTCTTCAAAGTGGGATGTGAGGCCGGAACGTATATTCGCAAGCTGTGCCACGACGTCGGCGAAGCGCTAGGAGTGGGAGCGCACATGCAGGAGCTCCGCAGAACCAAGGCAGGTCCGTTTGACGAATCGAAGTTGAGTACATTGCACGATTTGACAGACGCATATCATTTTTGGATCGAAGATAACGATGAAGCTCCGCTGCGAGACATCGTATTACCAGTCGAGCGCGCACTTAGCCACGTTCCAAAAATTATCATTAGAGATACTGCCGTGGATGCTATTTGCCACGGGGCTCTACTCGCAGAACCCGGCGTTATCTCCTTACCTGATGTTGACAGGAAACAGCTGGTTGGTATTTATACGGCGCGAGACGAAGTTGTCGCCCTAGGCATTTCTGTACTTGAAGGCGGAGTCATCGCCGAAGTCAAAAGAGTAATGATGGAGCCCGGTACATATCCCCGGCATTGGAAGTCTAGAAAAATAGGCAGTAGGAACAAGGCGTAACGCCTCGTCGTTGCTCGAGCAGCACGATTGCACGTGAACACAGCAATTTTGATTTCAGCCAATAAGCGGGTTCAGTATAGGTCCGCGTGCCTTTCACGCGCATCTCGCGCCAAGCGATCACAATTTAACTTTTGAGGTTTCATTAATGCCAATGAAGATATGCGCAGTGTACGGATTCTCTAAATCGGGGAAGACCACTACCGTCGTTGAGATCGTAAAGGAGCTGCGATTGCGCGGTTATTCAGTATCCGCGATAAAGGACGTCCGCGTGGAAAACTTCGTCTTCGATGTTGCTGGAAAAGATACGTGGCGCCAATGGAAAGCTGGAGCCGAAGTAGTTGGGCTGCGGGCGCCGGACGAAAGCATTCTCATGATAAAGCGACCAGTGATGCTTGATGAGCTGATACGACACATCAGCAGTGATTACTTGGTTCTTGAGGGATTTAGAGGCGCGAGTCTGCCGAAGATACTGTGCGCAACAGACGAAGAGCACCTGGGAGATGAATTGCAGAGCGAGGTCTTTTGCATTTCAGGATTAGTGTCTGCGCACCTCTCGAGCTATAAGGGCGTACCGGTGATAAACGCGCTTCTTGATGCTGCAGATTTGGTGGATCTTGTTGAGCGCAAGAGCCTCAAGCTGTAGATACGTCATTCGAGCTCTCGCTCGCCGACCGCGCTCGCTCTTCGAACGAGGCGCTTCAGGTCACTTTTTCTATTGATGTTGTACAGCAGTGACTCGTCGCGAATGATAAACGTCGTTTCTTGTTGTAATTGATCGATGTAGCTTGCATCGACGATGTTAATGCCGGTAGGCACAAGCAACTTAGCGTCTGCTGCTAACGTGAGGTCAGGGGTCACATTCGCCTCGTCGCAAAACTCGTAGGGGAGGTAGACCCCAAGTGCAGAACTCTCTGCTTTAGCGCGATGTTCGATAATGCGGTCGATGAGTCGATAGTCGATAAGAGGAAGATCAGCTGCGATGATGAGAACGGGACCTTTAAGGCCCAATCGCTTGCTCGCCCACCTGTAATCTTGGACATATCCTTGCCCTGGCGCCTTTACTACCTGAACACTTGCTTCCCTTGCCCAGCGCGTCGTGCAAGGAGTTCTGGGAGAGGTTACCGTCACCACGCGTTCAATTTGCGATTTATTCAAAGCGGCCAATACGTGTTCAATGAGTGGCCTGCCTCTGAACTCTAGCAGCGGTTTTTCGACGCCGCCTGAACCAAGCCGCTCTCCTTTACCGCCAGCCATGAGGAGTGCGAACGTGCAATCACCTACAAGAAACTGATTACTATAAGAGCGACCAAACGCCCTAGCTCATTTGAAGATCCGATAACGTCGCCATTTATTCCGCCGAAAGCCATATTGGCGAGTTTCACTAGTCCAAACGATAAGGCTAGAGGCGGCAACAAAACGAGGAGGCCCCTCACGCCAAAACAGAGAACCGCGACTAGTACTGCGAGAAGCAGTGCTACTATGAAGGTCAGCAGTCGACTTTTTTCTGCAAAACGGGATCCAAGTCCCTGGTGCGTCGATTTTCCAAGGGAGGCGACTTCGACCATCGAAAGCTTTGCTGCGACTTCAGCCGTGATCAACGCGGGCAGGAGCGCCGTTGACTTGATAGATGCCACTGCAGCGAAAAGCAGCAGAAACGAGAGGACACAAAATGCGATCCCTCCGACACCGATGTACGGGTCTTTGATGACTTGAAGCCGTTCTTGCATTGTTCCGTGCTTGAGCAGTCCGTCGCCCACGTCAGCTAACCCATCAAGATGGATGAAACCTGTTAGCGCATATAGGGCTACGAGCGTCATGGCGGCGTGGACAAAGTCGCTTATGTGCGGCATGAATGCGAGCGCATAGCTGATTCCCCCAACTAACAGTCCGATTGCAGCTCCGACTAGGATAAAAATCCACATGCGCGTGGCCAGGCTGTCGAGCGCTGCTTCATTGAAGCCCACCGGAATCGTCGTCAAGAACCCGAAGCCAGACCGAATGGAATCAAGGACGCGTTGCGGCATCGGCTGCTCCTCTGTCGTACATGTTAGCCGAAACGCCGCCTATCAGGCCGGCGACGATATCATCCAAGAATGGTCCCAGCGATTTGAGAATTCCAGGTTTAAGTTTGTCGAATCGGGCATAATCGAAGTGTCCCTTGTAGCCCCCAACGTACATTGAGATTGCCATTCCCAATACCTCGTCTGCGATCAAACAAGTCAAATCCTGTTCGTAGGAAGCAGGATCAAGGTTCGGGATACGGCCTTGCCGTGCGTCCCTTTCTAGCACCACTCCGGCATACAGAAGGACCCACACGTTGGGATCGGCGAGAGCTCGCCGAAGCTCGCTCGAGAAAACTTCTCTGGCACGCGCTTCTGTTTCAACCCCTGGATGTGGAACCCATAACAGCATAGCCGTGTCGATCATCTCATCTAGCGCGACACCCATCTCTTTCAACATTTCTTCTTTCATCATCACGGACGCCTTCCGTCTCAGGTTGTGGCTTGAACCAAAACGTTGCAAAAATGACGGTGCACCTGCGAGGGCTAACAAACCTAGGCAGCCCGTCCTTCTAGACTGATACTCTTTCGACGCTGCCCCCTCACTTCGTCAGCAGGTTCGACCGAATCACAAGCAGCCGTGGCTTGGCGAAGCTGCTATTTTGCAATTTCGACTAGCTCTTCATCGTGTCGGACTCGTATCCCACGGCCTGAAATAGTACCGACTTGCCTAGCACCATCGCTGAGGCGTGCAATTCGTCTTACCTCGCGCTGAGGCGCAACAATAGCAAAACCCATCCCCATGTTAAAGGTTTTGTACATCTCTCGTACCTCAACGCCTTCCGCTTGAATCACGCTGAATATCTCTTGAGGCTCGAGAGGATCGGACAAGCTGAAGCCCAGCCGGGTAAGTCTCTTGAGATTCAGAAGCCCACCTCCAGTGATATGCGCCAAGCCGTGCACCTCGCAATTCTTATTAATGTCGAGGACCTCTGAGTAGATCCGCGTAGGCACGAGCAGCTCTTCGCCAAGCGTGCGCTCCATGCTTCCGTAACGCGTGTAAAGACTGTATTTGGCCAGCAATTTGCGGGCGAGCGTCAGACCGTTACTATGAACTCCGCTGCTTGGAATGCCGACAACAGCGTCCCCGTTCTCGATCTTGTGGCCGGTAACAAGGTCTTCTTTTGCAGCAACTCCTATGCAGCTGCCTGCCAAGTCGAACCCTCTCACGATCTCGGGGAGGCTTGCGGTTTCGCCGCCTACTATGGACACGTTAGCTATCTTCGCTCCTTTTGCGAGCCCTTGCCCGATTTGATCGGCAATAGAAGGCTCAATGCTCTCCATTGCGAGGTAATCGACAAAAGCCATAGGCTCCAAGCCCATTGCGTAAAGGTCGTTCACGTTCATTGCCATGCAATCAATTCCGATAGTCTTCCAGTTTCCCATTTCCGTTGCGATAAGGACCTTCGATCCCACGCCGTCTGTGGTGATGCCAATAATGAAATCGCCCATGTCCAAAAGTCCGGCGTAGGCGCCTTCAATGTTGATCGGGCTTCCTCGTCCTTTCTTCTTGGTCTTGAAATGCCTCCGAAGGGCTCTTATTGCCTCTTCTTCAGCGCTGATGTCTACTCCTGATTCTGCGTATGTGCGGGGGTGCTGCGAATTCATAACAAAACCTGAGCGTTAGGAAATAGCTAGTTGAGGTGAAAGTACACTACCTTGCGGGCCCAATCGCTCGTAAGCGTTGGGCGATTGATGTTCGTTTTTTTGAAGCATCTGCGCTCCGCGAAAAGCAGTTAGGGTTTGTACCTTAAAAAAAGATCGTTTGCAGCTCAGCAAGAACCGACTTAGTGATAACGATATTCCGCTCATCTGGATAGAAACTATTGCGGTCCCGAAAGCGAGAACTCGTCGTGAAGACTCTCCACAGCGCGACGTACTAAATCTCGTCTCAAAACAAAAGAGACGTTATACTCCGTGGATCCTTGGCTGATCATGATCACGTTGACGTTGATACGTCCCATACGGCTGAAAATCCTGCCCACTATGCCGGGCGTTCCTGCCATTCGAGAGCCTACGACGGCTATCGCACTCACGTCCTCGTTGCACGAAATCTCTTTGATGACGTTGCTGTTGAACTCATTCTTTAGCCTGTGCAGAGCATTCAAGGCGCTGCTCAAATGTCCCTCCTCGATAAGCACTGATATGTTTGCTTCACTCGATCCCTGACTTATCATAATGATATTAACGCCTGCGTCGGCAAGTTTCGTAAACACGTGGGCCGCAACGCCAATCGTTCCCGCCATTCCGGCCCCTGAGAGGGTAATAAGAGCGACGTTGTTAACCGCCGTTACTGCTTTAACGAGGCTTTGATCATTGGCGACCGTATGAACGATAGTCGTGCTCGCGCCGTTAGGGTTGAATGTGTTCTTGACGCGCACTGGGATACCCTTAGTTACGGCGGGTTCGATTGTTTTCGGGTGTATGACCTTCGCTCCAAAATAGGAGATCTCCATCGCCTCGGCATAAGACACCTGTGGCAGCGTGCGGGCGTTAGAAACGAGCTTAGGATCTGCGGTCATGATACCGTCAACGTCGGTCCAGATCCATATTTCGTCAGCGTCGACGGCGCTTCCTATGATTGACGCTGTATAGTCAGACCCGCCTCGACCTAGGGTTGTGATGATGTTGTGAATGTTGTACGCAATGAAACCGGTGATGACCGGCACGATGTTCACCTTGAGGAGAGGCACAAGCCGCTCATGGACTCGTCGTTCAGTGATTTCCGTAGGGCGCGCGCCACGGTGCGTACTATCGGTTATGATACCCGCTTCTCCACCCGTTAAAAAGACTGACTGGAGTTTGAGCGATTTCAATGCGCCAGAGAGGATGGGAGCAGAAAGCCGCTCACCGAAAGACGAGACGTAATCGTACGATCGGTCAGTGAGCTCACCAAGGTGGTAGATACCCGTAAGCGCATTTTTGAGCTCTTCTAGCCGTGTCTCTATCTCTGATATGACTTCGGTAATGATCATCTCATCTTCGATTGCGGTGTAGGTGGCGTCGAAATGCCTCTTACCGATCTGGTGAACGAATTCTGCGACCTCAGTGATCTCGGCATACTCACTGCTTAACCGCTCCGCTGTGGTCTGAAGCTCATCCGTTAAGCCAGACATCGCAGAAACGACGACAACAATCTCGTTTCCTTCATCACAATAGCGTCGCACGAGCTCTCCGACCTGCTTTATTCTTGCGCCGTCGCCGACCGAGGTGCCGCCAAATTTCATCACGTATCTCATTGTATCTGAACCTTATAGGCCGCGTTTTAAGCTAAATTATCCTGTTTGCTTGTATTAAAGCCTTCTGACAGGATACGAGAGCTTCATGGATATGACAAAAAGATTTTAGGAGCAGAAATGGCCTGAAACTAGTACTGCCACGTGTCGCTGCCTGAGCTCCCGGTATTTTCGCCAGACTCTTTTTTTTGCTTGGAGGCTCCATTCTCTCAATCGTCTTGGCCCTGGTAACTTTCATTGATTCTCGACGCAATGCGCTCAATATGAGAGCAGCTCGGCCTGCGTGGTTGCTGTCCTAATCATCTGGCCGTCTTTTCATCTACCTTTTTTTTGCGCACGTTGGAAGCATCGCTGATCATCGTTTCGTGTATGGGACGCAACTCAGGAGCTTTTGCGTCTTCTTCACGAGCTATACCAGAGTAGAGGCGAGACTGGCGTGACTATAGGTTAAAAATGAATAAGATGATGTAAACAGCGGCCACGAAAGGCACAATCGCTATCGCCGCGTATTGCAGGACGCCCCAGTTCAGTATTTTCCTCCCATCGAGGGGCCCTATCGGGAGCAGGTTGAAGGCGGATAGCCATATGTTGATTACAAAGCCATATATTCCAACGTAGCTAAGCAAGCCCCCAAGGGGCACTAGCAGGTACAGGAGCAGGTACAGCCCGCTTAACGCCAGATTAAGAAGCGGCCCGGCGGCTGATATGATCCCATTTTGCCGCTTGGTGATATTTGGACCGTAAATCATGGTGGCTCCAGGAGCTGCGAACACGATGTGAACCACGTAGGCAAACAGTATAGAAAGCCCCAGGGTAACATAGTTCGCTCTGAATTCAGACCAGAATCCAAAACGCTGGGCCGTGAACTTGTGCAAGAGCTCGTGCAAGACAAAACTTGAGCCTACGACCAGAAGCGGCAGCGCGAGCGTGAGCTCAAATGATGCGTTCGGCAAGACTGCGCCAAATACAAGATAGAAGGCGAATGAAACACCCAACCACGCCACGAAGAGATCAACGAGTTCTTTGCTGCTTGTTGAATGCCGTATCATGTGTTCTATACAAGCCCTTTATAACGTGTGAGAGCGCAGCGGTCACGCGTCTTTTTGGAACAACGTTAAGCTCTTCAAGCGGCGGAATAAGCTCCGGATGATCAAGATAGTGCTTAATCCCCTCTTTGTGGCCGGCACCGACGACAGCGACGACCTTTCCACGTAGCATTAGTAAATTTCCCGCTAGATATGCGTCCCGTTCGTCAACAAGCACCCGCGCAGCGTTTGGTGAGAACTGCCGCAATTCACTGACCAGCTGCGAAATAACGTCATCGTTTGTGATGTCTTCGAGGTCTATCTCCTCGTCGCTCGTGGTAATCCCGAGAAGCGCGACGAACATTTTCAGCTTCTCGATGAGATGCATCTTTGCCCAGAATCGAGCAATGGTCACGTTGATATCTCGGTCGACGAGTGCTATGCTCGCTCCGACGCTCCCTGCCACGTCGATAGCGGAGAGCATCTCGCTTCCAGGCTTCACTCCGACTTCTGAGCCGAGCTTGTTCTGCACGCGCGCAAGCAGCCAATGAACTAAGAACTGATACAACCTGCCGCTTGAGAGGATATCTTTGATCGATGCATTTTGCTGTTCGGGGTGCGTCAACCCTTGGTACCGACCAAGGTCCAGCTCTACCGCCACGACATCAGGTCGTTCGGCTTCGATAGTTCGCCGCACCTGTTGCATGCTCTCTTCGGAGATGTGTGCAGTTCCGACAACGATTATCTCTGCCGGTTGATCAGGGTTCTCGTGCATTGCGCCTATGCTTTGATCACAGTGCCGTCGGGGCCGACGATCTGTTCTCGCGCCTCCCCCAGCAGGGTCATCGCGCTCGTGACGTCTTTCTGTGTGACGATCCCGACCACGCTGCCTCCCTGAACAACTGGAATCGACTCCAATCGCCGTTGGGCGAGCTTGACGAAGACATCAGAGGCCTCGTCGTCGGGCGTTACGGGCTCGACGTTGCGCATCATCACGTTACCTACCATGATGTCATCTCGACGGTTGGGAGGTACCTGGTGCACATTAGTGAACGTAACTAGGCCTATGAGAATGCCATTGTCAGCGACGGGATACGTTGTATGTTTGCTTTGAAACATCACCTCAATCAGTTGAGTGATCGTCATCGATGGAGGCACGGTTGCTACGTCAGCCGTCATGATGTCGCGCACCTTGATGCCTGCGAGCGTCTGTGTAATCGTAGTTTGCCGCTCCTCATCAGACGCGGCGATGTAGATGAAGAAAGCGATGATGATCAAGATCGGGCTATAGAATAGTCCAACAATGCCCATCCCAATTGCAAAGATCTTGCCGACTTGGACGGCGGTATGCGTCGCCTTTAGATAGGGCTCCCGACTGGCAAGCCACGCCCGAAACACGCGTCCCCCATCCATAGGGAACGCTGGG
>DASPOC010000006.1:0-3778 GCA_035626195.1 Bathyarchaeia archaeon
GAGGCTACCTCTGCTCTGCGCGCGCGCGCTTTCTCCGAGTACCGCATTGACCGAAAGGTGCTCGATGCGGCTAAGACCGACGCTATGGTTCTCCACTGTCTTCCCGCTCACCGGGGGCAGGAGATCACTGACGAAGTGATGGATGGACCACATTCAGCCGTTTTCGATCAAGCGGAAAACCGATTGCACGCCCACAAGGCTTTGCTGTTAAAGCTGCTGCGTTAGCTACCACGGCTCCTTTTTCTTGCCAAGCTTGAAGCCGATAATGTTGACGGCGAGATGCAAGAGCGGACTTAAGATCAGAACGACGACCATAACGGGCAGCGTAAAGTTGAGGGTGAACCAGCCGCTAAAAAGGATGTACGTGAGCACCCACGCGCCGATGACAAAGTCGAGCTGATCGACAATAGGTAGCGGGTCCCCCCGGTCCATCCCCAGCCTCCTCTTAAAGAAGCTCTTAGTGAGGTCCCCGAGCATCGCTCCCAATGATAAGGCGGCTATCACAGAAAGAGGCTCAAATGAGGGCACGCCAATGTGTGTGCTATTCCTGATGAGTTGTAGCAGTAGGCCCACTGCGATCCCCGACAACGTCCCGCCTATTAACCCTCTAAACGTCTTGCCCGGTCCAAAAACCCTTTTTCCGTCGACAAAGTTCCGACCGAGATCGATAGGAATCTTTCCCGCAAACAGGACGGCACTCGAGTTAGGCACATATGCTGGGAGCATCAGCCAGAGGGCATCAATAATGAGGGCAAGCATTGCATTGCGAAAGGCGCATCATACATATTAAATCTGTCTCTGAGCCGGTCGAATTGCTCCGTAATGGCGAGGAGGACGACATAACTGCCGCTCGCACCCCACTTCAAAGCACAAAATAATAATAGTAACAAAATAAAAGCTTTAGTAGGAAACGCTGGAGAACTGCATGTCAATCTATGAAGCACTCGTTACGTTGCCGAAGCGAACGACCTCCTTGTGCCACGAATGCCTGAAGCCCATTGAAGCTACCATCTACGAGAAGGACGGCCAGGTGTGGATGGTCAAGAGATGTCCTGAGCATGGCGTATTCGACGAGTTGTATTGGTCCAGCGCGGAGATGTACCACAAGGCTGAGCGCTTTTCGTACGCTGGAAAAGGGGTACAGAACCCACAACTGACTCTTCACGACGCATGCCCACTCGAATGCGGTCTCTGCGATGTTCATCTGACGTCGACGTGTCTCGCAAACGTAGATGTCACCAACCGGTGCAACTTGCGCTGCGAATGGTGTTTTGCTAATGCACACGCACGGGGTTACGTCTATGAACCGACCTTCGAGCAACTTAGAGATATGCTTACAACACTGCGCGAAGAACGACCTGTTCCGACACTTGCCGTGCAGTTTTCGGGCGGCGAACCTACGCTGAGGGATGATCTCCCCGAGATCATTAAAATGGCGGTTGATATGGGCTTTATTCAGACCCAAATTGCCACTAATGGTATCAGGCTTGCAAAAGATGAGACACTTGCGGCCAGGCTTAGAAGCGCCTTGCTGAGCACAGTATACCTTCAATTCAACGGCGTGTCTAAGCAGACCGACAGTTTCATCGAGCTTAAAAAGCAGGCTATCGAGAACTGCAGAGAGGCCGGCCAAGGCGTAGTGCTGGTTCCTACGATCGGTCGCGGGCTGAATGAACACGAAATCGGCAGCATAATCCTTTTTGCAGCTCAAAACGTGGACGTAATCAGAGGGGTCAACTTTCAACCAATGGCGTTCACAGGCGCTGCGAACGACTTGACACCGGCCGCGCGCAACGCACAGAGGTTCACCTTACCTGATCTCGCACTTAACATAGAACAGCAGACTGGAGGACAAGTAAAGGCTGATGACTTTTATCCTGTGCCGTGTGTCGTATCGATCTCAAAACTAATTGAGGCTTACACAGGAGCGCCTCAGATCGAGTTTAGCACGCATCCGCACTGTGGTATCGCCACCTACCTGTTCATCGAGGACGGGAAGCTCATCCCGATAAACAGATTCGTGGACGTTGACAAATTCTTTGACCTTACCCAGAAGATTGCGAACAAACTGAATAATGGCGGCGTGCTGCGCAAGCCGGCAGCGCTTATGCGAGGACTGCTGGCACTAAATTCGGTCGTCAACGAGGAGAATCAGCCGAAGTCCATTCATTTTAAGGAGTTAATCAAGACGGTGTTGCTGACGCACGACTACAAAGCGCTCGGAGACTTTCATAAGAAGACCATTTTTATCGGCGGCATGCATTTCATGGACGCCTACAACTACGACGTGGAACGGGTCAAGCGTTGCGGTATTCATTATGCAGTCCCTGGCGGACGAATCATCCCATTTTGTGCGTACAATAGTGGCCCGTACTACCGAGATGCCATCGAAAATAAGTACAGCATCCCTCTCGAGGAGTGGGAGCGCACGCGCGGGAAGCTGCGACTCGAACCACTCACTTGAACACAGATAGCCCGGCACGGATTCGAACCGTGGTCGTGAGATCCAGAGTCTCACATGATTGACCGCTACACTACCGGGCTATGGCTACTTTCGATACGAGCGCAAAACTGCTCATCCGAGCGACTCACGCTGCTACCTACAGTCACGCACGACCATATATTTACTTAACGAAAGCTGCAAACAACGTGGTGTTGTGAAAGCCCTAACACACTCGATTTTCGCTTTCGCTTTCTGCATCGTCGTTAGCGAGATCGCACTCTCCCCGACCGCGACAAACAAGTTGTTCTTGCTGCTGTCTGCCACAGTTTCACTGCTGCTGGCGTCACTTCCTGACTTCGACGCGCGTCTGCCGCTCCGACTCATTGGTCACAGAAGCGGATTTTCGCACTCGATCTTCACCGCAACTGCATGCGCATGTCTTTCCTACGTCCTGCTCTCGCCATACCCGCCACTCGATCTAATCGTCGTACCGGCAGTCACAGCGGCCATTACAAGCCATATCCTTCTCGATTCGCTGACGGTGTCAGGTTGTCCGCTGCTTTGGCCGCTCAGCCGGCACCGTTTTTCAGCGCACCTGTGCAAGTACGACAGCCATTTGGCCAATACATCAATCATCTTGTTCTCCTGTGCCGCAGTCATGGTCTTCGTGCTTTACGGGTAGTAGGGCTCCTTCTTCGCGAGATAATCCGCGGAAGTCGGACTTGGTGTTGCTCAATTAGGCTTAAACTAAAACAACTGAACTTTTGTGGAGAATTTTTCGTCGAACAAAGGCGAACAAAATATTAAAGTATCCGAAAAGCCAATTTTAAGTGAGGATTCAAATTGTTCCCGTCAAAGAAGGTTCAAAATCTGGTTGGTTCCAAGATCCAGGTCGAGATGAAGGGCGAAAAATGCGTGCTCGAAGGCCTATTGATGAGCGCAGATGACTATCTAAACTTGCATCTTACAAACACCACTGAAGTTATTGATGGACAAAAGTCCCGAGTTCTGGGATCGGTCGTACTTCGCGGCAACAACATCATTCTTCTAAACCCTGTAAACGACTAGCGGAATTCACTGAACCTCCTTCAAGAGAACAACCGATACCGCAGTGGCATATTGTCTAACCTGCCCGGTGATCGCAGCTGGGTTGCTCGACACCCGAGAAAGGTGCTAAACCGTGAACGGAACACAAAGCGAAAAAAGCAAGCACGATCTACTCTTAGCGCAAGGCAAGATAGCGCCGTGTATAGGATGCCACGAAGTATGTAATCCAGAGTACTGTTCGCTGCTCGATGAGTGGCTAGAACTACTCATGTAACACGCGCACCAGGC
>DASPOC010000007.1:0-10472 GCA_035626195.1 Bathyarchaeia archaeon
CACACACGAAATAGGAGACAATTGAAAAATGGTAGAAGAAGTAACGCTTAAAGTCGTCGAGGCGTACCATCGCGACGCGGGAAGGGGTATCGCCCGAATCGACATGGATACCATGCGACAACTCGGGCTCGTAAGTGGTGACATCATTGAGATAACGGGCCGTAACAGGGCCGCCGCAGTGGTGTGGCCGGCATACCCAGAAGACCGCGGCCTCGGCATCATCAGAATCGATGGCAATATACGCGGTAACGCACACGTGGGCATCGACGACAAGGTCGTCGTTAGAAAGGCAAAATCGAATCCGGCCGTGAAGATCACGCTGGCCCCCACCCAGCCGGTGCGTATCGTCGGCGGGGAGGACTATCTCATGCGATTCCTCGAGGGGCGTCCGGTGCAGAAGGGCGAGACGCTCCGGGTCGAAATGCTGGGCAATCCGATAACTTTTGTGATCACAGCCACCCAGCCAGCAGGCATTGTTATCGCTGGAAAGAGCACCCAAATAACGCTTAAAGAAAAGCCGACGGTGGCGGCGGAACGTTCGATTTCTCACGTCACCTACGAGGATATCGGCGGCCTCAAGAGAGAGCTCGCCCTGGTTCGAGAAATGATTGAGTTGCCGCTACGGCACCCAGAGCTCTTCCAAAAGCTCGGCATCGACCCGCCAAAAGGCGTCTTGCTCTACGGTCCACCGGGCACGGGAAAGACACTCATCGCGAAAGCCGTCGCGAATGAGACGGACGCATACTTCATCAACATCAGTGGTCCGGAAATAATGAGCAAGTTTTACGGCGAAAGCGAACAGCACCTCCGGGAGCTGTTCAAGGAGGCATCGGACAACACTCCTGCGATCATCTTTGTAGACGAGATCGACGCGATTGCACCCAAGCGAAGCGAAGTGACGGGAGAGGTCGAACGGCGCGTCGTCGCCCAACTGCTCGCGCTCATGGATGGCCTCGAGGCACGAGGACAGGTCGTCGTGATCGCCGCTACCAATCGTCCGGAAGGAATCGACCCAGCGCTGAGGAGGCCTGGTCGATTCGACAGAGAGATCGAAATCGGAGTGCCTGATGCAGCCGGCCGTCTGCAGATATTACAGGTGCACACGAGGGGCATGCCCATCGCCAGCGACGTGCGTCTGGAGGATCTCGCCCGTACAACGCACGGTTTTGTCGGCGCTGACCTCGCCGCCTTGTCCAAAGAAGCGGCGATGCACGCACTCCGCAAGATTCTTCCCGAGATTGACCTTGAACAAGAGATCCCACAAGATGTACTCGATAAGCTCCAGGTTACAGCCGAAGACTTCACGAACGTCCAGAAGAACATCGAGCCATCAGCGATGCGCGAGGTCTTCGTTGAGGCGCCCAACGTGAAATGGCAAGACGTCGGAGGGCTTGAAGCGCCCAAACAAGAGCTCAGAGAGGCCGTCGAGTGGCCGATAAAATTCGCCGACGCGTTTAGTAGCATCAACACGAGGCCGCCGAAGGGGGTGTTGCTCTTTGGCCCACCGGGGACGGGAAAGACGCTCCTAGCCAAGGCCGTCGCGACGGAAAGCGAAGCTAACTTTATTAGCATAAAAGGGCCCGAACTGTTGAGCAAGTGGGTTGGCGAGTCGGAAAAAGGAGTGCGCGAGACGTTTCGGCGTGCCAAGCAGGTCTCACCGACTATCATCCTTTTCGATGAGCTTGACGCGGTGGCACCGACACGAGGGGCGAGTTCAGACTCGCACGTGACGGAACGCGTAGTGAGCCAGCTGCTGACCGAGCTCGATGGCTTAGAGGAGTTAAAGGACGTGGTGGTCATCGGCGCAACGAATCGGCCCGATATGGTTGATACTGCGCTCCTGCGGCCCGGACGACTTGACAGGCTCGTTTACATACCGCCACCAAACGCATCGAGTCGCGCGCAGATATTCGCAATCCACCTGCGCGGAAAGCCAGTGGCAGACGACGTCGACATCGAGCAGCTCGCTAAAGAGACCGATGGATACGTCGGAGCCGATATCGAAGCAATTTGTAGAGAAGGCGCGATGCTCGCTCTCCGAGGCTTCATCCGAGAAGATATGACGCCCGAGCAGGTTAAAGACGGAGCGCCGACGATACGGATTACGAAAGCGCATCTGTACGCTGCAATCAATCGGGTCAAGCCAACGGCATCGCGTGATATGCTGCACCAGTACGAGCAGATCGCAACGGAGTTTGCTAAGTTCTCAGTTACGGAAGAAGAGCCGAAGGAGAAGGCCGCTAAGCCTGAATTTGCAGGTTATGCGTGAGACTGAAACACATGGAATTAACGGCGTGAAGAAAGAAAAGGAGGCGTAAAAATGGCGAAAAGGCGACGGAGTTTTTTCGATGACTTTTTCGGTGAAGGATTCGATGAGCTCATGGATCAAATGCTGCGAGACCTGCAGGAAGGGAGCCAACCGAAACCATTCATTTACGGGTTCTCAATGACGCAGCACCCGGGCGAAGCACCAGAAGTGCGAGAATTCGGGAATATCCAGCCCTTTGGCAGGAGCGTCAAGATGGAGGACGAGCGAAAGCCCCTGATTGACGTTATGGAGACGACGGAAGAAGTTCATGTTATTGCCGAGATGCCAGGAGTGGATCGGACGGATGTGCAGCTCGAGACCACGGAGAGCAGACTTGACATCAAAGCCCAAAACGAGTTTAGAAAATACTCTGAAAGCGTTGACCTTCCCGTCAAGGTTGACCGGCACAGCGCGAAGGCAACCTACCGGAATGGCGTTCTTGAGGTGAAGCTGAAACGCGTCCAACCTGAAGAAGAGAAGTCGCACATTAGCGTCGAATGAAGGGGCTCACCCTCTTCAGACTTCCTTTTTTATGGTATCAGGCAAGGTGCTTACGTCGCGCAGCACGAAATCGGGCTGGGCGCGAATCAGCAACTGACGCGTGGCAAAGCCGCAGAGCACTGCGGCCGTTTTTGTCCCCGCTTTCTTTCCCATGAGGACGTCTTCGACCATGTCACCAACGTAGAGCACCTCTGAGGCAATGACACGCGCTCGCTCTATTGCCATAAGCAATGTTTTCGGCGCTGGCTTCCCGTGCTCAAATCCGACGTCGTCGCCAAACAACATGGTATCGAAGTATCCCTCGATTCCTTGTTCACTGACCTCGCGCGTCACGCGGTCTCGAGACCCACCAGAGACGAGGCCTAACTTCAAATGCATCTTCTTCAGTTCAAGTAGGGCATCGGCAGTGCCGTCGAACAATGCGCACTCTTTGTTGTGCCGCGCGTAGCAATCCATCCACGCCGCATCTGCAATTGCCCAATCGTCTTCGTGTATCCCCAAGTACAAGTAGTAATCGTGATAGTTGGGACGACTGTCTTGGCGGAACTCTTCGAGGGTTACCTGTGGCAGACCGAAGGCGTCCATGACGACTAGATAGCTCTCATAGGTCGGAATGACCGAATTGTAGAGCGTCCCATCCCAGTCGAACATCACGGCCTTAAGCACGTCTACTCCCGAGGCAGTTTTTCGCTCACGATTGCATGACATTTCCACAGTTCTTGCTTGTCATACTCAACAAGCCGCTGCTGGGTGAGCTCTGCAATCGTATTGTTCTCGAGGGCGTCATTTATACGCGCTTCAGAAAGGCGCATGATGTGAACGTTGTGTCTGACGCGCGCCTCAGAAGAGCGCTTGAGCTCTTTGAGCGCACCAAGCCGGTCTTTGCCCGAGCAAAATTCGCAGTTGCAAGTCCGTTCGGTGAGTTTGTCCGCTCGGACAAGCCTGCCTGAAGCGGTTAGAACAGATCCATACGCGAGCCCGGCCATTACGGCACTGGAGCCGTCTGCTGAGGTCACGTTGGCGTATGCGAGAAGCTCGAGGACGTTCAGTGAGCTGCCCCCCGAGGCGTGAAATCGCGCATCTCCGAACTCGCCTGAGAGCTGATTGTATGCGGCGAGCACCTCAAACTGCTTCACGCGATCTTCCGAGCGGAATTTTGCGAGGCGTGAAAACAGGCCAAATCCCGCGGACAGCTTCGTCAAATCGGCATTAAAAGCTCTCTCGAATATGTACCGGGCATCGCAGAATGTACCTACCTCAAAGCCAGCGTACAACAAATCAGGCCGTTCAGCGTTCTCGTTGGCCCACAAAGCGGCTTTTAGGCTCGTTTCAAGCGCCTTCAAACGATCTGCTTTGACGTGCTTCCAGTAGGGCGTTTTAAAATCGCCGTTGACTGGGACGTTGAGTGTCATCAAACCGTCCGTGCTGGTGTTCACCTGCCTTTCCTGCAATAACAGAACCCTTTCTTTCGTTCGCAGTTCGGGTTTTTTCGAATATGGGGACGAGAAAAAGTTGCCGCTGTGAATGAAGTGGTGTGGCATAATTGTTGGATCTGTCGCGTACGCCTTTTGAAAGGTAGTGTTATCAAAGGATAACACAACGGGGTCATTCAGCTCGCGCAGCGTCGGGACGAAGGTGCGGTAAAATTGAAATAGACTCGTAGACATCGTGTCGTCTCTATGGGAAATAGGCACGCAAGCTTTTTAAGGCGCGGGCATAGCTTATATCTACTTGAATTGATATAAAAATGGTGACGTTATATGCCAAATGGACTTATGGACTCGGAGCGAATCCGCGAGATTGTGCGATCAAGCAAAGACTACTTGCAGATTATTTATCAGAACGACACGAAACTTGTGCTGAAGGTGCACAACGATCCTGCTATTGAGATCAAAGTTGAAGACGAAGGAACCACTGTTTCCGTTGATATAGTTGAACCTGAAAGGCTCGGCCAGTTGGTTCAACAGTTTCGGGATCTGATGTCGTAAGCACAGTGATGTGAGTATATAATGATTGGCGATGCACTTTCCGCGCTGAAGACGTTCGGTGCTGCCGCCCGCGCCCTAGATGACGAGGGCCTGACCATCGAAATACGTAACCGGGGCAAGCCCGCCGTTGCCGTTGGGCGAAACGCCCGCTCCCTCCTGTTGGACAAGGTCTATGGTCCAATAAAAGTGAGAAGCTTCAAAGAAGTCGTCGAATTGCTGGGGAAAATCGCGGCTGGAACACAGGAGGAGGACGTCTCACGAGACTAGGCGCTTTCTTGGTGTATCTCCTCGGGGCACTGCTGATAATCGCCGGCGCGTTCGTTCTTCTCTCACAATTGGGGATTCTAGGGATTCTCCTTACCACATTGAACGTTCCCGCTATCGTTCTGTTTGCACTCGTGATCATCCTCATTGGCATCGTCTTGATCCGAGGGGCGTCATTGATCGCCTACAGCCCTGACCACCAAAGAAAAGATCGAAATGAGCTTGACTATAAAGATCTCACTTACGAAGACCAAGATCTGTGGGAGTACAAAAAGCGGTATTAGTCACCAGAGAGCTGCGCGCTTAGCGGGGCGTTTATTACGCCTTCGTAGTACCTGATTTTTTCGTTGATCACACCTTCAAATTTCCTATATTCGCGTATTACGCCAATCCACATGAGCCCGTAGCACAGGGCGATCGAAAGAAGAAGGATCCCTGCAGCTAGCATATAGTTGTTGCTTCGCACAAGAACTGCGTTGCCGTTCAAGTATTGTGCAGTAAGCAAAACGTAAACGGCGAGAAGAATCCCCGCCACCCCACCCCACATCGATTTTACGTGCCATATGTGGCGTTCGTGGCGTTTTTCCATTTTTCGAAGATCTAGCTCAAGAATTCGGTTGTAGACGTCGCCCTTATTGACGTCGACATATCGGTTTTGTCCGCGCTGCGTAGTCACATTCTCCTTGTCGTGTAATAAATGCCAACCATAAGCCCAACCGCAATAATGCCGATTATCGCTGCGCCTACAAGTGTAGGATCAGCGCCGCCGCCTCCCGTTTGAGTGGCTGAGGGCGTCACAATTACTACCGGCGAAGGCGTTACACTCACCACCGGCGAAGATGTCGGCGAAGGCGTTGGTGAAGGCGTTGGTGTTGGCGAAGATGTCGGCGTTGGCGAAGGCGTAGGCGTTGGCGAAGACGTTGGCGAAGATGTCGGCGAAGGCGTTGGTGAAGGCGTTGGTGAAGGCGTTGCTCCAACGGCCTTGTGTGGGATCAGACAAAGCGCCGTCGATGAAGCTCCCGCTATGATAACTACTAAAGATAGCACTAGCACTCGTGAGATGAGAATTCTGGATCCCCCTGCTTGTAATTACAACTATTGATTCCCAGCTAGCATATAAATAAGTTGTCTGCAAGGGCACACTTCGGTACTGGACAGAGCATCACGTTTCATGCGCTTTACGAGCTATACGAATTTCGAGTGCTTGTCGAATGTGTCTTCAGTTATTTGCGAACAGTAGCAATCAAACAGGAACCTGTGCTCCGTCGTCAGTATCGCCATTGCTTCGCCGGCAGTGAATTTTATCGCCATCCTCCATAACTTGGTGTTGCCAAGAACATAATCAATAGTTATGGATCGAGAGGCTACGGGGCGGGCTGTTGGTTATGATCACGAAACATCGACGCTTGAGATTGAGTTTTGCGATTCAAGCATCTATCAGTATGCTCCCGTCTCCGAAGAGATCCAGCGGCCTTATGAATTCGCTCGCCCCAACCTCAACAAACTGATTTGAGATACTTTAGCGACCACATCAAGTGGAAGCATAAGTAGAAAACCATTCGGAGGTCGAGGCGTAATCTCATTAAAGGCATTTTTAGAAACGTAATCAGTCGTGGCCTCGTCTCTGTAGTTTTGAAAGCAATCGATCGTCGCGAGCAATCCCGCGCTACCAGAGTGCTTTGGTCATATATGGACCTTCACGGGCGTAGCCTTTGGTGCGATAGTACTCGCGTACGCCGATCGCGCTGTTTGTCACGATCTTACGCATCCCGGAATCGGCTGCGATACGTTCAGCTGTTCGAAGTAGTTCTCCCCCGAATCCACGGTGTTGCCACTTTTTTTCGTGCCGCTCTCCAATCGTAGCCGATTTCCCGTATACGTGCAGCTCTCTGATCAGCGCTGTTTCATTTGTAATCTCGGGCCTATCATGAGTATGCGGAATGCGCAGCCGCGCGAAGCCGATAAGGAACTCCGAATCGCCACGCAAGCCGACGCTTGAGATAAAGTACTCAACGCCCTTACAAGCCCTGTATTTTTCAACCCGTCGTTCGACGTCTTCAACGTTGGTAATGCCTTGGAGTCCTACCTCTCGACATCGTATGCAGTTACATTCGCGCCCGAGTTCCCGCAAACGATTTTTGGCTAGTTGTCGCAAGTTGCCCTTTTTAACGCCGGCGACTATTCGGTGAGCTGGGACATCTCTCTGCACTCTCTGGAGTCTTACCCATGTGGGCAGCTCTGCCTTGACTTGCGCGATCAGTTCGACGGCATCGCGTAGATCAAGGGCATCATACTCCCCCATTTTCCACAAATCGTGCAAGGGGGTACCCTCCGTCACAAGCGTCGGGTATATCTTGAGATAGTCTGGGCAGAATCGTTCGTCGGTGAACAAGTCTCTAAGCATCTTACGATCAGAATCAAAATCTGAGCCCGGAAGTCCGGGCATAACGTGGAATCCGACCTTCAATCCGCTATCGCGGCACGCCCTATTTGCTTCAACAGCGTCGGCAACGCTATGTCCTCGATCTATGGTGGCGAGAATTCGATCGGAGGTACTCTGGAGGCCGAGCTCGACTTTAGTTGCTCCAAGGAACAACATTCTGTCGACGTGATGGCGCTGTGCAAAATCTGGCCTGGTTTCAAACGTGACACCAACGTTTCTCGTCGATGCGCTTGCATTTGCTGTGGCCACCTGGTTTAGTTCGTGAGACTCGCCGAGCGCGCGAGGAAAATCGTTCATTGCTTGTATGCAGCGTCGCACAAACCACTCTTGATAATCCCGTGGACGCGCGGTAAAGGTGCCCCCCATTACAATCAGTTCTGCCTTGTCAGTCGGATGTCCAGTCTGACGCAACTGGTTGAGGCGGGCCTTAACTTGCTTGTATGGATCGAATCCATGTTGGATAGCACGCATTGCAGCGGGCTCAAGACCGGTGTAACTTTGAGGCACGCTGAATTCAGGACCACCTGGACACGGCACGCATTTGCCGTGCGGACACGGATAAGGGGAAGTCATCACGGCAATAACAGCAACGCCGGAGGCCGTTCTCATAGGCTTCCGCTGCAGCACGTCGACCACTTGGCGCTGAATTGGGGCCTGTGCAATTCCGTAGATTTGCGCGTTAGTTAGCAACGAGGACAGATGATAGCGTCTTGCTGCAGCTATTTTCGCTGCTTGCAAATTCGCGCGCGTGATCTCGCCAGTCAGAATGCCGTCGAGGATCTCCACACAGGCGTCAGTAAGTTGCTGCACCATAGACAACCACTGACAGGTAATGCGGCCGGTTAATAAAACTCTCGATTGTCCGCTGTCTTCAGCTGAAGCGCCGTTGCAAAAAAGAGTCAGAGGCATTTACGCGCCGGGCGAGCTCCAGAGCTCGTTGTGCGTAAAACGACTCGGCTCCATTCGCACCGTAGCCTCAGGCAACTCGTCAGGGTATCCGATCGGCAGCATCAGCACAGGACGAATGTCGAGCGGTATTTTCAACACCAGGGAAACACGTTTTTCATCGAACGCGCCGATCCAGCACGTCGCAATGCTCAAAGCTTCAGCCGCAAGTTGCACGTAGCACGCAGCAATGGTGGCGTCTTGGACTGCATAAAGCTCAGCACGTTGTCCGTACGCTATGCGTGAGCGCGCAATATTCGCGCAGCCAACGAGCACGACTGGGGCCATCGAGATGAAAAACTGGCCGTACGCCGCCTCAGCGAGTTCGTGTTTCGCGTTAGGATCGCGGACAACGATGAAGTCCCGTGCTTGTAAGTTGCCAGCGGAAGGCGCTAGCTCGGCTGCCCTGAGAAGTTTGTCCAACAGCGCGTCGGTGATAGGCTCTCGCCCATACCGTCTCACAGAGCGCCGTCTTTGCATGACGCCCATTATGGTGTCGTAGTCTGGGGCGACCATGGAAAAGTGTTATTAGATCAATGCATATTAATATAACCAAGTTTGGGGTCAGAACATGAGAATTTCGATGGATCTGGAGCTACAAGACACGCCAGGCCAACTCAAGCACGTGTTAGCTCCTATTTCTGACCTCGGCGGGAATATAGCGAGCATCGTTCACCATCACGACAAAAAAACGTTTCGCAATACCGTTCCTGTTTCTGTGATTTTTGATATTGAAGAGCAGACGCTTGACGAACTTCAGGACGGGCTTGAACAAAACGGCGTTACGGTCGTTCGGATTGGCAAAATGAGGCTTCGCGCCAGGACACACATTTTGCTCATCGGCCACATAATTCATACCGATTTAAGGGATACGATCGATGAAATTGATGCTACGGGTTTTGCAGAAGTTCAAGATCTCAGTCTGTCAATGCCGGCCATCGACGGTCCATCGTCTGCGGTTATCAAAATAATGGCGACTGGAGACGAGGAACTGGAGAAATCGATCGGAATTCTCAGACAGATCGCTGAACGCAAGGATCTGCTCATTATCGAACCACTTGATGAGCGGGGATCACCGGGAGGCGTGAGCAATGAGGAATAGTCAATCTCTCTTGACACTCTCCATCATTGGATTCGGGGCAGTAGGACAAGGAGTCGCCACCATCGTGCAAGACGCCCCTCACATAAAAGTCGTGGCAATCGCTGATTCAAAAGGGGTTGCCCTCATGCCTGACTTAAAGGACGTTCTTTTGCGTAAACGAAGCGGTCAGCCCATTGCGAACTCTAATTTGACGGCGCTCGACGTGATACGCACTGTTGACCACGACGTCGTCGTGGAGGTGACACCTACGAATATCCATGGCGGTGAACCGGGCTTGACGCACGTGCGTGAAGCGCTTAAAAACAGGCGAAACGTTGTTACCTCGAACAAAGGGCCCCTGGTGGCCGCCTTTGATGAGCTCACGCAACTTGCAGACAGGAATGGGGTCGCGCTGCGGTACGAGGCGACCGTCGGCGGCGCAATGCCAATTGTTAACCTCATACGCGACACGCTCGCAGGCGCTCGGGTTCTAGACATACGGGGCGTACTGAATGGCACGTGCAACTACATACTCACTCGAATGGCCGAGGAGGCGCTCGATTACGATCAGGTCTTGAGCGAAGCCCAGGATATGGGCATAGCGGAAGCGGATCCGACGTATGACGTGACTGGCATCGACACTGCCTGTAAGGTTGTCATCCTGGCAAACGCGTTTTTTGGTCGCCACGCCACTTTCGCATCCGTTGACGTAACCGGCATCGATCGCATCACGCAGGACGCGCTGCAATTAGCGCGGCAGAGGGGCTTTGCCGTTAAACTTGTAGGTGACGTGCAAGAGCTTACGGTCTCTCCTAAGCTGATACCGATAGGCCACCCGCTCAACGTCAGCGGCACGCTGAATGCAGCGTCAATCCTAACCGATACCGCCGGCGAAATTACTGTCGCCGGAAAAGGAGCGGGCTCGATCGAGACGGCAAGCGC
>DASPOC010000008.1:0-3945 GCA_035626195.1 Bathyarchaeia archaeon
GCCGGCGGCACCTGATACAGATCAGTTGGGAGGAAAAGAGCTTCATCGGCGGGATTCCACGTCTCGCGCGGAGGAATATACTGAGCGAGCCGTTCGTTTAGTTTCGCTACTCGCGAGGTGACGTCCGGGGCGAGCTGTTCGTTTAGTTTCGCTACTCGCCACGTGACGTCTACTGCAGCCATTTCCCTCCCGACGAATACAGGGCAACAACGTTGCTATCTGACCTAGCAACATCTCGGAAGTTGATACTTATAGCTGTTACGGTCTCCCCATCTCATCACTTGAACCAAGCTTGTCACTATACGTAAACGCGGGAAGCCATTACGCTTAATGTCGGAGCAGGCATCGCAACAAGGTTTATTGGCAGCGATCGTATAGTTATACCTTTGACAATGATGGTCCTGATGCCACTATGGATGTCGTCGCTATGCGCAAGCGAGCATTTTAAAAGCTTACTGTTTAACAAGATTCTCTTGAATTATTGAGCGATTTAGTTAAATGTTGGAAAAAACAGCGGAGATAAAAAGATGGGTAGACTAGAAAACAAGGTTGCGCTGGTTACCGGCGCAAGCGCTGGAATGGGGTATGAAATTGCTCGACTTTTTGCAAAGGAAGGTGCAAAGGTAGTGGCACTTGCACGAAGGAAAGAAAGATTGCATAGTCTTGTAGCTCAAATAGAGGGTGAAGGTGGAGAAGCCGTTGCCTTTGTTGGAGATGTTACCAGTGACCAACAGGTTCGGAATGCCGTCAAGACGGCAGTACAAGAATTCGGAAAACTGGACATAGTCGTGAACAATGCGGGTTTACTAGATAAAATGAAGCCAGTTACTGAGGTGGATGACGATCTATGGAATGCCGTTCTCGATGTCAACCTAACTGGGCCAATGCGCTTGTTCAGAGCCGCTATTCCGGAGATGGAAAAGATCGGCGGAGGTGTGTTCGTAACCATATCGTCTCTTGCTGGTCTACACGGAGCACGGGCTGGAGCAGCTTATACAGCATCAAAACACGGAGATCTGGGCTTGGCGAAAAATGTCGCCTTCATGTATGCGAACAAGAATATTCGATCCAACATTATTGCCCCGGGTGGTGTTACAACCGAAATGGGCACTGCGACTGAAGGATTCAGTAAAATGGGGTCGGAGCGATGCATGATGGGTTTGGTTACAAATCCACGATTTGGCACGCCTCAAGAGATCGCCCAGCTAGCCCTGTTCCTCGCTTCTGATGAGGCTAGTCTGGTGAACGGAGCGGTTGTTACAGCTGATGCTGGCTGGGGTGCTTATTAATCAAGCAGCACATTGGTGATACATAATACGGCATCTAAGTAGCTAGCTCAGATGTATCCCTAGTGCCATACTAATTTCAGTTTTAATGGATAAAGCTTTTGTGGATAACCCAACAGCAAAAGCACGTTGAAAGTGAAAAGAAAAATGAAGAAGTGAAGAAGATAAGGTCCTGCACCTGCGAATAGAGTTGACACTGCATATAACACGACTGCACCCAGTCGTCGCTGTCCGCTTTCCGGTGTGGCACAGCCAAAGTTCGTGGCACTTATCCTATATCTCGTTTGAAAGGTGGTTGCTGCAGCATAAGATACTGCTAACGCACGCGCAAACTCATTTTACGTTGGGCGACGTATTGCAGTGGGATCAGTCGAACAAGAATCATATACTTGCACACGGCGTGTCTGGAGTCGATTGGCGGTTCTATAAAAGTCCCCCACCCACTCCGGTTTTTGATATCTATATGAATTACTAGAGGGATATCGAATTTGCAGGTTGAATGCATCATTTGCCGAACGATTTAAGGAGAAGGTGAAGGCGGTACTGAGTAAGGATCTGTAGCATTTTTAAGAAGTGCGAAATAACTAGCCGCGTTCAGTTCTTGACGCTGTCGCCACTCTTGTCATTATCTATCCTGGGCTATTACCGCAAAAAAAGGAATTAGTGAGCTTCCAGGCCGAGATTGGTATATCTGTGCTGCGCTGTCGAAATGCTTAAAAGAAAAACTTTGTGCTTATCATAGGTTTGTCACAGCTTCGTTTTCAAACCCATCGTTAAAGGTCAAGGTCATCATTTTTATCGCAAAATTACGACGGCCTCGACGGCTTCCTAAGGACGAGATCGCCCTGAGTGACAAACCGTATCCAGGAGAAGAGCGCTATAAGGAGTGCGACGCCAATCGCTGCTTCCGTAATGTTGACAAGTGTCGCAAGGTAAGTGCTAGTGAGCGCGTCAGAAAACCAGTCGCAGACCAGCAGGACTCCCGCGGCTAACCACACTAACCCTGTCAAATAAACTCTTGATTGCATTTTCATTGTTTTAGGGCGCGCGCTGCCGAATTTGTGTGTTGCAAAGTTGCCGTTGAATGAAGGAACGAACGAAGAACGTCGCACATCCTAGTTAGCATTTTTCCTTTTTTCCGCTAGCAACCCCTGGATAGATGCTATGGATCGCTTCTTTAAAGCGCTCAAACCGCACACTCAGGCATTCCGTGATTGAGTCACCTCAGAAAAAGGCCTATAAAAACGTCGTCACATCTTAGATCGTCACCAAAGAGCTTACGATGTCAGCTGCAGCGGAACTTATGAACTGCCACAAATCAGCAGTGTCCCGGCACGTGAGCAACTGCTTCCCGAAAGAAGTAGCAGAGTGGGTCAAACCCGAAGCAACGAAAGAAGAAACGCTCAACGCCGTTGATGAGCTTATCCGCTCATACGACGACCTTCTCGGACTCTGCGAATCCTATCGTGGGGTAAGGAGTCCGGACTTGGTGAGCGTCGCTGTCGGGGTATTCGGGGAGCGGGGAAGCACTTTGAGTTCATAGCCAACTTGACCGGCCAGCTGCCATGAGATATTTTTTGTAGTAGACCGAAACCAGCGCAACAAAATCTCCGGCCAATTGCGCACTTCATTCTAGCCACGGTTCGTCCTTAAGACGCGTTGAATCCGACTAACACGAAAAAGAAGGAGCTGGCGATGTTTTGCCGGAACGGACAGATTTAGTGATGAGGGTCGTTACCACGTTCGAACGACAGAACAGGTGTGAGTGAGTGTGGACACAAAACGATGGAGAAACGCGACTGAGTGATACGAGATTTAATTCGTTAATGATCCCTAGCGTGGTGAACTCAGCAGCGGAACTTAGAAGCATCATTATCGCAGAAGTAGCAGTTGGCCTCGTTCTCATTAAGCCCAAAGCCCATCGGGCGGGTAATGAAGTCATCCTCAGGTGATAGCATTACCTCCCAATGAGCAGCCTCAAAAACAGGCTGGCAAGCGCGAACTTTATGCCCTCAAATGCGCCCCTGTGCTCATCTATTCTTATGTTATTATCAAACCACAGTTGCCGCTCGCTCGTCACGTCCTCTGCCGCAAGTGCCGCTTGATGACGTTCCCACTGAACTGCGTGGGTCAGCCGCTCGGCACATCTCCTGCACGTCGGATCATCGGCGTAGGGGCAGCCGATGTGCCGGCCGTAGTAGCACACGTTGTTGCTCTGCGCCATACTGTTTCACCTCCAAACCCCAGTGCGTGGGTGGGGGTTATAACAGCGTGAGCCAATAATTGCGTTTAGAAGCGTGACGCGCGCTTTGTTTCGGAAAGCGTGACGAAGAAATCGTGTCACACAAAACTGTGATCTACGGGCAAGTGCGCGTGGGTTGGAATCATAACTGTTAAGCGTCTCTGAAACTTTCTACCGCACATGCAACCGATCTGCACCCATGCCATCGGTGTTCACCGCAAGAAGTATAGAAATCGTATAAACCGGCGGGTCAGCCCTGAGACCCGCTCGCTGTGTCCGTGCTGCCTTCTCGACCGATAATATGCCCCAGAAAAAGGCGTTTGCTCAATGGGTTAACAGATATTTGACGTGCTTCCTTATCCGGTTCTACCTTCTCTGCGTCCCTGAAATGTGAAACAAGAGCGTTGAGAGCTCCCA
>DASPOC010000009.1:0-4620 GCA_035626195.1 Bathyarchaeia archaeon
GTGCTTTATGTTGTAGCTGTTAATGGTAACACGAATAATCCATATTTAGGAATGTGGGACACAAGCAACCTGAACTTTAAGCGCTCTGTTAATATAGCTACGGTACCTGGGAATCCCTTCACCGGAAGGCAAACTTCTGCATCTGGTGCCACTATTAACCCGAGTGCTCATGAGCTTGCCATTGTATCGTATGGTGAGGCGCCACCACCCCAATCGAATGGTATACAAGGGGCAATTTTCCTGTATGATCTCAGGACATTTGCCTATAGGGGCGTAATTTCACCAAGTCACACGATGTGGAACAGTCAAGGTATCGACTATTATAACGGACACTATTACGTCTCTGCCGAATCCGATTCACAAGCCCATCAAGGCAACTTTTCTACGGGCGGCGTCTTCATGGAGAGTGCTAACGGGGGCGGTGTTACAAGGATAATCGCTTATTCAAGATTCACTAACGGTGGCGAAATACAAGGAATTGACGTAACAAGCACCGGCATCCGCGTGCTATGCGGTGTGTATATCTATACATTCACTGCCGCTCCGCCGTATGACTTGGTGCAGACAGTAAAACAACCTGCATCGTAAAACAACCTGCACCCTCGACGCAGACGACCCTCACCGCGTCCAACACCACCCTCTCCTTTACAAGCAAATCGTTAATTGGGATGCCTAAAATTCAGTCTCGGCTCATATAACGATCCCAGTCCTTCTCAAATTCCGGCGGTCGTTCCTCCTAACGTTCCATTTCAACTCGTCGCTCTAGCTCTTGCGATTGCCTCAATTTGATCTCTTGATAATGTCGGTTTGCATCCTTGACTAAGTCAGCCACCATCTCCCAGCATACTCCGTCTCTTTTTATCGCAACTTCGTCGTTTTCACCCACTGGACGAGTGAGCGTCGCTGTCCGGGTACTAGGGGGGCAGCGCAAGCACCTTGAGTTCATAGCCAAGTTGATCGGCCAGCTGCCGTAAGATGCGAATTGTGCCATTGCAGTAAACCGCAACGCAGCGCAAAAAAACCCGCCCACACGCACTTCATTCTAGGCGCAGTTCGTCCTTAAGACACGTTGAAGCTGACGCAACACGAAAAAGAAGAAGTGGTGACGATCTTACGAGAACAGATGAATATTAAAGACTCGAAGGCGCAGCGATGCCCTTAGAATGAGCGGACTTCGCGTAGTTGCTATATACGTAAAGGTCTTGTTCACGTCGGGGCTTTTTGTGGTTTTTTTGTAGTTTTTGGTACTGCGACATAGAACGCAAAGAGTTAGACTGATCGTGCGAAGCAACCATCACAAGCACAACAAGGATTTCCCACGGTTTTTACACCATATACCCCCCCTTTAGTTGTTTTTACCCTGCCAGATCAGGAGGTACAAGTGACGGGCTTTGAAGAAGCCCAAAAACGCTTCTTTTACAGATTTAGTAAGAAGAATCCCGTTAGAACGTGCCACACGTCCTCGATCGCCTATAATAGGGGTACTCGCACGCCCTCATTTGTGTTCAGACACGTTGTTAGCTTTGCGCGTGAAAACACGACACCGCAAAGCCGATGTACAATGAGAAGGTCGTCGTATCGACGATCGCGTTCTGGTGGGGCGCTTTCGGCGCCTAGAAAGCTTACGGAAAAAAGAGACGGCCCTCCTTACCAGACGTGAGGGATAAGACGATACTTCACATGAGCCATACAGGCGTCATACCCTTTGAGACCCGCCCATAACACGCGCTCCTCATACACCGCCGCCTTGCGATTCCGATCTCGATGAAAAGCCCTAGCAGCACTCCAATCCACGATCCCAGCAAGAGGGCAGATCCTTGGCAAAAGAGGAGTACGCTGGCATACAAAGGATGGCGCACGTCGCGATATGGCCCGGTTGACACTACCGTTTGCCCCGGCTCTTTTTTGGATACGTACCTCTGATTCTAGGTAAGGATTCTCCCTGAAAGTCAGGTACAAGAGGTAGAACTAGCACGAAAAAACAATCGCTCGCACAACGTGAAGCCATATCGGCATCTGCGACCAATGAAATCGAACGGCGTCGAGTGGTATAGAGATCGACCAGATACTGAAGAGAATGCCTAATAATATTATATACGCCTTTTCGCCGGTGGGTTCATCAGGTTTGAACCCTATCCTGCGTTCGTTTATCCATACGGGATTGTGCCTGACCACCCACAGAATAATGGGAACAAGCAAGATGCACAACAAAAATCAGGAAGATCCAGCAGTAAAACCAGAAGAAGGCGCCTGCGGCAAGAAAAAGTACCAGAGCGAGAACCAGACTCTCGATTATGATTGCGATAAGCATCTTTGGATTGATAGCGCTCATATTCTGTGCACTTTTACATTGCTTACCGTTTACGACACCTAGTCTCTCTTCGGTCTTAATAGCATCCTGGCAGAATTTCGAGCACTAGCTTTCTCTGCCATATTCGAGTACGAGAGTTGCCAAGGTGCCGCACCCCGCGATCCGTCAGACTCTCTATCTTTTGACAATACTTCTGGTTGTCCATAGCGTCCCCCAGTAACGAGTCGCGCATAAGAGTTAAGCTGCTTTGTGAAGACTAGCGCCTTCGTTTATAAGAAGCAGCGATTTCAGTTCGTTAATTTCTGTTTCAAGTTCTAATTTTACAAATTGGCGTCTTTGCGGTATTTCGTATGATTGTCGTAGACGCGCTCTCCCAGGATTCACGTAGGAACACTACTGGCACGAAGCCAAAACGGCAAGCTTATTAATAAAAAAGTATGTCAGCCCCTCTAACCCAATAAGGGAGGTGCATGGTGGCGCTCCGAGCGCCTACCAGGAAGGATACAAGAGGAGGTGAGATCGTGTTAGAAGTAATCGCATTGGCGCTCAGCTTATGGATCTTGATTTTAGGGGTAGTTGCCGCCGGGCTAAATGTTTCTGGTGACCTCTTAGCGCTTGGCCTGGCAGCTTTGGCCCTAATGATGGGATTGTGATTTTTGCTATATCGAGGCGTACGATAGCCGAGAAAATAACATCCATTTGCGCCGTAACGTCCCGTTGATCGAGCGCTGGACAGATCCAAACGCCAGTTTGCACGGTTGCACGCAGCTCAAGAGGTGCGGTCCTTAGCGTAGGGCTACACTTGCGGTTCAGGCACGTTGGGGGTTTTCTAGTTTCTGCAGCCCCCGACGGGACAGTATCACTGTGCCAGCAGTCGTTTGAAGGTGCAATCGATGCAAAAGAGATTTAGCTTTCAAACAGAGGCGTTAGATCACTCAGCCCACTGAGAAGAGCTCTATAACCAACGTGTTTCAAAATAATCGCATAACTAAACTTTGATGCGGCCGACGCATTCGTTCACGAATCGATTAGGGAGGGTCCTGCAAGTGGATTAAAGGTTATTATTGGCTGCGTTGCGTCCGGGCGCTTCCCAATGCCTTTCGCTATCAGTGGAGCTCGCTTTGGATATTCTATACGTGGTGATGCAACCGGTGCAACGGCCGCTTTTGAGTCACCGACAGCGTACAGGAGAGGGCGCCTTTTGGTGATTTCGTTTGATTTTTGGGCCCGTTAAGAAGCGTCGTGGCAAAACTACGTTGGTGTGCCTTAAAAAGCCCTTGCAACGCAGCTGCGGCGAATCACAACGGTTATGCTTGAAAGGCACCTTCGGTGACGTATGCAACCGGTCTGCATGCATAAGATTAGCGTTCAAAGCTCGAATCCATCTCACGCTTATCCCATTATCAGACTCCCACGCCAGTTCCGAGAACTTGCTGGCACAAGCGCGGAGATCTATAAACAAGCTAGGACGGAGTTGCTTTGCTAGTGAAGATCGTTGATCGTTCTGTAAAGAAGCTCAGCAAGGGCTCCAATTAGGAAAAGGAGCTTTCAAACTGCGGAGGTCGCCGGTTCGAATCCGGCCGAGCCCATTAGTTTTTGAGGTGCTTTGACGAAATAACGGGCTCTGGGGGGCTTTTTGACCGTGAATTGATTTGGCCGTTGCTGTCGATAAATTTGTCTAAATTGTCTAATTTGTCTAATTGCAGTGCAACAAAGAACCCTTCGACGCCTTCAATCTATGTTTGATAGACATTACAATTCGATCTGCCAGCTCTTTGAGCTCTCTTGGCAAGCGAATGATCGGATATGAAAAAGTAGGATTAGATGACTGAAGTGAGATCTTCGTCGTGAATATTTTTTTTATAATTTCCAGCTCCTTAAACCAATTGTCATTCTGCTACTTTCTAATTCTTACTTGATGTCAGCAACGAGAGTCCTCACGTTTCAAGTCAGCATTGGAAAGAAAGCTAATTTGAGCTTGAAGCTACAAAATGAGAAGCTATGAGACAGTTAACTAGTCGAGAGAAACTCGAATCGCATTTAAAAACATTGCACTTACTTCCAGCAGGTTCTTGCAGTTCGGTTATCACCGAGACCACAAATTCAACCCCTGTGCAAGCAGTTCCAACTCGTTTTGTTAAATGCGGCTGCTTGCTGGGTCGTAATTACAGGCTCAGAGAGGCAGCTATGCGCGAAGCTGACGTTATTGGTGACTAAAAAAGAGGAAAAAGGGCGACAGCCCTTTTCACGCTTTCAGTACGACGGTGTGCGCGACGCGATCGCCGAGACGCTGTTTCTTATCTGAAGTC
>DASPOC010000010.1:0-5168 GCA_035626195.1 Bathyarchaeia archaeon
GACTTCAGATAAGAAACAGCGTCTCGGCGATCGCGTCGCGCACACCGTCGTACTGAAAGCGTGAAAAGGGCTGTCGCCCTTTTTCCTCTTTTTTAGTCACCAATAACGTCAGCTTCGCGCATAGCTGCCTCTCTGAGCCTGCAATTACGACCCAGCAAGCAGCCGCATTTAACAAAACGAGTTGGAACTGCTTGCACAGGGGTTGGATTTGTGCTGCTGATGATAACCGAACTGCAAGAACGTGCCGAAAGTTCTCTTGTCAATGTAAGTGCAGCGCCAACGGACTGTTAGCTAACATGCTAATCTTAATGCCATAAGCGGCGAGCAGCAATCATAACCCTAAAGCCCAAGCAACGCGAGTGCCACCCCAACTACTGTTTTGAGACCTAGCCATATCTGTGGGCTGTAGGGATCGTATGAAGCTATTTATCTCCAAAGACAGAGCTGTTCAAGATAAAGAAAGGGCGACTGGAGCGATTGTAGTAAAGGTGATTTGCTATGAAGCAGGCAATATCGAAGAATGGGTATGGCGGCACCATCAAACTCCGAGCGCTCAGGGCGAAAGGGCATTTGTACCCACAATTCAGGCTCCCTGAACGTTTTTCTAACTGCTTGGGAGACAAATATCGCGTCTACGCTTCGGAAGATGGAAAAACGATCGCGTCACCACGGGGGGATATTTTAAGCGAGTTAGTTTTACAACAAAGTCCAGAAGTTTTACAACCACAATCGAGCGCTACCTCGCCTAGCTCGGCCATCTGCCCCGAGCTACTGCGCTGTAGCCTGAGAGAATCCCGATCAGCAGACCGAGCACAAGTCCGACGGCGACTTAGCCTCCGATTCGAAAACAGTGACGAAGAAGAGCCGTTTAACCAACCAAAGCATCGAAACCAAATGGCTTGCAGGCACGACAACGATAGCAGCGGCGGTAGTGAGTCCCTCGCATCGTAGGAATTATACTACACGCCCGAAGAGCTTGAATCGTTTCTCAGCTTCCGGCTGGTAGGGCCATCACGCTACTCGCTCGGTTGGCCACGCCGTGCCGCCGCCGCATTCTGGGAATGCACAAATGGGAGGATAAACAAAGCGCGTATGGAGGCGCTGCGGAAGTACGCTCTCGACAGGTTCTGCAGCAGCGACACCCAAGCGAAATTTCTCGGTTATGCCAGAGCGTTCCTCAGCTACCTGACCAAAACGAGCCCTGACTCCCGTTATGAATCGTTTAGACTGTTCCTTGAATTGCCCAAAGCCGTAAAAACGTGTAAGCTGCTGACAAGGCGTATCGTGACTATTGAAGACGTGCAGAACGTTCTTTCGGTTCTCAAATCAAGATATAAGCGCGGCGAACTTGACGAGCAGCACTATGTCGCGTATAACGCTTTAATCGTGTTTGTGGCCTTTACCGGCCAGCGCCCATATGCAACGATTAGCAGAATTACAGCAGGGCAGTTTGAAGAGGCATTAAAATTCAGATCGAGCAAGCCCACACTAGACATATCGGCAGATCAGGACAAGATCCGTATGGCTCACTATGTACCGCTGCACCCGCGCATTATCGAAGCCGTTGAACCGCTCCTCGATGGAAAAAAAGGCGATGAGCTTATGTTTCCACTCTGTGCGCTCATCCAATGGTTAATTCGTGGGCGAGAAGCAGGGAACGAAATACCGCTCCGTCGACGTAATGGGTATTTTGTGCTTAGTGATCTTCGCAAGTTCATGGAGCCGCACGGAGACGTGATCGGGTGGGATTCGTCGAATAGAGCACATCTTAACGCACGGCGTTTCTGGGGTTGCTTCGTCGCATTATAAACATCCGCTGCCGGAGCATGTCTACGATATTTACATGCAGTATTGGGAAGACGTGACTCTAAGATAGAGAAGAACATTATGATGAGATACGTCCGCAAACTTTTATCTATAGGTGGTTACCTGGACAAAGACGAGCAAATGGTGAAACCTGCCCCGTCTGGTCGGCTTTCGTAATTAATCATTGTCGATCACAATAATTAGGCCATATTTGGAGATATATTAGGGGGCAATACTTTGAAAAAAGCATGCGTCCTCACTAATGGCTGTCCGGAGAACCAGTTAGACTCTGGCCGCATGAAGACGTATTTAGAGGGAAATGGGTGGCAGATAGCAGATAACGTTACAGATGCTGATCTTATCCTCTTTAATGCCTGTGCGTTGACTCAACCCTTAGAGTTAAACTCGATTCGTCTTATTCAGGACATTAAGAAACAAATAAAAGATGATCAGCGATTGATCGTGTGGGGATGCCTGCCCAAAATAGACCCTGAAACGCTTTTCCAGACGCATCAGGAGCTTTCTTTCGGAGAACGAGAAGTTGGCAAGCTGGACGAAGTAATTAAGGCTACAACATCGATAAATGAAGTAACTGCCAACGAAATTTGCCGACCGGTGTCTAAAACAAGCATACGGCATCGTCTTCGTAAACTCGACCGTTTACCTATTAAACTTCTTTATCTGCTATATCTAAAGCTAACAGCAGGTAATTACCTGTATCGCCGCGATGACCCTTCAATCTTTTACATCAAGATAGCGAGCGGTTGTTCAGGTAACTGTTCGTATTGTGCGGTGAAGAAATCCCGTGGCAACATCAAAAGCAAGCCCATTGATGAGGTCATGGATGAATTCAAGGCCGGGCTCAGCCGTGGGTTCAAAGAGTTCAGTCTACTGGGAACGGACTTGGGACCATATGGGCGAGACCTCGGCCATGACTATGACCTGGCAGACCTTCTCATCAAAATGGTCAGCGAAAACGGCGATTTTAAGATTGGCCTGCGCAATATCCATCCCCTCTTTCTAAAACAGATGATAAACGAGTTAGTTCCGGCGTTTGCGACAGGAAAGATATGGTTTACCGGGGTCCCTGTTGAGTCCGGAAGCGACCGGATCTTAAGGCTGATGAAGCGGGGATATAGTATTGCTGATGTCAAAGAAGGCATCCGACGACTAAAAGAGGCACATCCGGACCTGTTCATTCAGACTCAGATTATGGTAAACTTCCCAACCGAAACAGCGAAAGAGTTTGCTGAGTCCATGAGCCTGTTCGACGAATTAGATTTCGACTATGCCGAAATCTATGCATTTTCACCACGTCCGGGCACCGCTGCTGCAGACATGAACGGCAGAGTTCCTGGCATGGTAGCCTACTTCCGGGAATTACGAATGGTAACTCGAGCCTTATCCCACGCTGCCTCCGATCGATTATTCCGTGAAACCGCATTAGGTGAAGAAAATATACACGCAGCCTAACCCATATCGGTCTGCAAACTGACGATTTTTCGGGTAGGTTTTTGCTATATAGGAAAAGCGAACCACTTAGATCACTCCCAACACATGGCGTTTCTGGAGTCGGCTGGCGGTTTTACAAGCATCCGAGGCCGGAGCTCGCGTATGATCTTTACATGCAATATTGGGGAGATGTCGAACTTTGCCACTGAGATAACCTATAATAGAAGGCTGCAGCAGGTGTGAGATCACTCTAACATTACATGACTGCGATCTACCTATGTTTCAATGATAACGACCTACAAGAAGTGCATGCAAGTGTGCCTTTCTAGCTGCTTATTTCTCAAAGGAGGATTGCTAGCAACTCATTATCTGCAACTAAGGGCTGTCTCCAGTAAAGCATCTGTGCTCAAGCTCGTCCTCACAGTCGGGGCACAAATACTTGCTATAAGCCGTTAGATGTAGTTTTTTCAATTCCTTTCCGCATTCTTTGCAGTAACGTGCCTTTTCTTCTTCCATGATAAAAAAGCAAATAGGTAGTCTTTTCTCTGCTTTTTTTCTCTACTCTTAGCATAGGTAGGTTAGCCTACTGTCTACATGTCCAAGCCTTATTGGTGGACCGTTCAAACATTAATACAACGGCAGTTTATCTGAAGTTTAACGATCAGGGTCTGAAGGATGCGTGACGTCTGCATGCACTATTGGGGCAACGTCACCCTAAAGTAAGAAAAAGCTCTAAAGAGACGTCAGAGCTGTCCATACTCCAACTGATCGCAGCGAAGTTTTAAACTAATGCGATGGGCGGTAGGTCAATCAGCTATGACCTGCCCCCTCATTTGAAACGGTTGCTCTTTGCCTGTGTGCTTTCAGGTTTACTAGCTACCCAAACGGCATACAATTAAGCGCCGTTAGATGATCAAGCGCACGCTCAGCTCGCAACGGTTATCTTGGAAGGTCGGCGCCTACTCATGATGCCGAGTATGATCGCACTAAGCGTGCCGACCAAGCGTCGCGTCACGGAAACTCGCCTCGCGTGTAGTGCGCTGGGGCGCAGTAAGCGTTCCGCTTTGGTTTCTGCGATTTTGACGTGATAAGCAAGACGCTAGATGAGACGGGCAAGCGTATCCGGCACTCTCGAATGAGCACTGCGGTCCATGGGCGGTGTGGGCAGCGCTTACATCTTTTCTATCCACGTTTTCATCATCTTTAGGGTCTCGACTTTGTGCTCCAAGAGCTTGATCTTCTGCTCTTTCTTTAGGAGGTGCTCCTCAAGCATTCGCGTGGCGAGCATCTTCTTCGCATTGTCGTCGAGCTTCTCCCACATCATCATCATCCCTCTTCCTTTTCCCATGCTGTGCTCCATTCCTGGCCCACTTTCAGCCTTTTCCCACATTTTTCTTCAACTCCTTATCGACGCGCTCTTCAGCACGCCAAAACAAACATTCTGATTGATGTAAATACGTATTTCCCACTTTTTTGTCAGGAGTCTCCACCATTTTTGCATTTTATCACGATTAATTGGCCGGGCACGTTTAAGGGATTTTGGTCGTACTTTCGTGGCTCACATTTAGGAAATCAGCCAGTTACCAGGTTGCGAACGGTGGACGAGGCCCCGCACGAAACGTATTAATATGATAAGAATGAATAATATGTTTAACATACTAATAAACAAAATCAAAGGAGGTGAAGAAGAAGATGCATGAAAAACCTGAAGGACAGATGGGGATGGAGCACGGTATGGGCATGAAAAAAAGCGCTGGGTCGAGATGAAGATGATGTGGGATAAGCTCGATGACGACGCCAAGAAGCAGTACATGCTGCGCAGGCTCGATGAAAAAATCATGAAGAAAGAGTGCAAAGCCAAACTCATTCAACACAAAGTCGAGACGTTGCGTATGCTCAAGACGCAGTTA
>DASPOC010000011.1:0-22986 GCA_035626195.1 Bathyarchaeia archaeon
ACTTACGAGGACACGAGAGCTCCTGACTGGGAGTGGTTTGAAGACTTCATGTCGTACTCAAACGCTCGGCTGCCCCAGGCGATGCTGCTTGCCTACCATGCAGTTGGCGATGGGCGACTCCTTGCGTGCGGAGAGAGAACCCTGAAGTTCCTGTGGGACGAAGTCGTGACTTCAAACGGTGTGATAAACGTCATAGGAAACGACGGCTGGTACGTCCGCGGAAAACATCGTGCGCTCGGCGACGAGCAGGCGATCGACGTCGGGGCACTTGTCGAGGCATTCTTAGACGCGTATAGAGTCACCGGCAAACCGCAGTACTACCAAAACGCGCTTGCGTGTTTTAGCTGGTTCACCGGCAACAATCTGCTTGACGCGCCGATCTATGACGAGGGCACAGGTGGCTGTTTTGATGGTCTCTCGCTCGAAAAAGGAGTTAATCAGAACCTCGGCGCTGAGTCCACAGTAGCCTACCTCTTGTGCAGACTGGCGTTTGAAGAAGTCGAAAAGCCTGCTCCACGTCACGGAAAGTCACAAAACGGTTGACTCAAACCAGAAGCCACTAAAGCCCTTAAAGCACAGAAAAGCTCGAAGAATAGCGAGAATAACAAGAGTCATTGGTGCACAGCCATGCAGAACGCGCCCACTCAAAAGCCTGAAGACTACGTCAAATCAGCGATGAAGGTTATCGCTGCGAATGTGCAGGCCATAGCTGATGAGATAGACTATTCAGAGGTAAAGATATTTGTCAGCGACATCCTAACGACGCATCAGAACCAAAAGCGACTGTTTGTTATGGGTGCCGGCAGATCAGGACTCGTCGTTAAGGGCTTTGCCATGCGATTGATGCATTTGGGCTTCAACGTTTATGTAGTTGGAGAGACGGTGACCCCGGCCGTTGAAAGTGATGATCTTCTTATTGTTATATCGGGCTCTGGCGAGACCAAATCAATCAATGAGATGAGCGCCCTCGCAAAAGCGAAAGGCACACGACTCGCCGCAGTAACGTCAAACAAGGACTCTTCACTCGGATCTATTTCAGATACTATTGTGGTCGTGAAGGGCCGAACTAAAACGAGCGGCATGGACTTTATGGAGCGACAAGTCGTCGGCTCGCACATATCATTTGCTCCACTTGGCACGATGTTTGAAATAAGCACGATGGTATTTTTAGATGGCATCATCGCCGCTCTTATGGAGATAACGAAAAAGAGTGAGGACGACTTAAAGAAAAAACACGCGACCCTTGAATAAACTTTTTTTGCGCAATGCTAAAGACTCGCCGTCAAGACAGGTTACTGCTCTGACGCGTGAAGCAAAATGTGCTGGAGCTCGGGCACGATGAGGGCTTCCATCGCGAGGGTCACGGCGTTTGGAGAGCCAGGAAGACAGAAAATAGCCGTGTTTCCTATGATACCGCTTGTAGCTCGAGTGAGCATGGCAGAAGAACCGATTTCATCGTAGCTGATGCTTCTAAATAGCTCGCCAAAACCCGGAATTTCTTTTTGAAGCATTTGCTGAATGGCCTCGATAGTCACATCGCGTGGGGCGAGGCCTGTCCCGCCCGTAGTGATGATCACGTCTGTACTACTAAGGAGGGACCTCACGGATGCGGTTATTAACGCTGCTTCGTCCGATATCAGCGTATAGGAATGAATCTTGTGACCAGCGCTTATTAAAAAGTCGATAATGATTCGACCGGATATGTCTTCGGCCTCTTCTGGTGCCTTGACGCTTCCATATTTCGCAAATCGAGAGGTGCTGATCGAGATGACGCCAACTTCATAGCGCGTGTTTACTGCGGGCTTATGGTGAGCCTGTAATCGCTGACGTGGCATACACGTGCATTGCATTAGTGCGTATATAGCATTTCTGACAGGAGATTCTGCCGCAATACGCAGACGCCAGTTAAAGTATAATTAGAAGCGACGCTTACTCTTTCAATTATGCGTGTCATCGCATTAGACGTCGGTACAGGAACTCAAGATGTGCTCCTGTACGACACGAGCTTGGTTACAGAGAATAACGTCAAAATGGTAATGCCTTCGCAAACGGTAATAGTCGCCAAGCGGATCAGGTCTGTTACGGAGCAAGGTCGCAGCGTTTTTTTGTGCGGCGAGACGATGGGGGGTGGGCCGAGCAGTGCAGCCGTTCGAGCTCACTTACAGAACGGATATTCGGTTTTTGCAACGCCGCTTGCTGCAAAAACGCTCAATGATGATCTTAACAAAGTCCGATCGTGGGGGGTAAAGATAACGTCAGCACAGCCGAAAACAGACTGTGTGCGAATAGAGATGAACGATGTGGACGTGCCCGCACTAAGAGCTGCGCTTCAACAATTCGACGTAAGTCTGCCTACGATGTGCGCCGTAGCGTGCCAAGATCACGGTGAAAGTTCCAGGAGTAATAGGATTTTTCGTTTTCAGCACTTCAAGCACTTGATTGCCGCTGGTGGTGAATTGACCAGTTTTTGCTATGTGGATGGCAGGATCCCCAACTACTTGACACGACTAAAGGCTGTGCATCGGACACTAAAGGAGGGAGAAATGCAGCAGATCCTAGTCATGGATACTGGTCCAGCCGCAATACTGGGTGCGCTGTGTGATGATGAAGCGGCTAAGCACGCATGGGAGCCTCATATCATAGTAAACGTAGGAAACGGTCACACTCTTGCGGCTATGCTCGATCAAAAGAAGATTATTGGCATGTTTGAACATCACACGTCCTTGGTCACCACAGAAAAACTCGACTATTTCTTGTCACTGTTCATTGATGGTAAATTAACGAATGAACGGATTTTTCAAGATGGGGGGCATGGTTGTTACATACACAAAACTGGATACCGGGAGATAGACCGAGCTTTCAGAGAGAGAGGCTTCTGGGTAACCACAATAGGACCCCAACGAGGGATTATGAAGAAATCTCGACTGAGTCCGTATTTTGCTGCACCAGGCGGTGATATGATGTTAGCTGGGTGTTTTGGATTGGTAAGCGGATTCAACAATTTAGTTTAGTCTGATTTGTTTCCCTCGACCAAGAAGAGTATGAATAATGCACACCCCCCATGTTTGCGCATCCATAAAACCTTAGACGCCAAATATTGAAACAAATTTATACAAAAACTTATATATTAAAAGGTTGTTACCCCTACCACATGCTATTTTTTATAACTTGCTATTAAGCAAAAATTCCATTTTTTATTTTTACAGTAGAAAGCATGGGGAGTCCCTCAGACCTTTTCCACAGGCAACCAAGGTATGTCTAAGAAACAGAACGAGGCATCAGTCTTATTTTGAGGATTTCCGCGTAGCTCTACAAATTAACGAAGATTTTACCGTTTTTAAACAAAATAAAATTCGGATTGAGGCTTTATGGAAAGATCGATATATGTCCGTGATTAAGTAGTAATATCATATCGGTTCAAACAATAGGGCTTGCAGTGGAAGAAATCGATAGTTCCACAGGAAATATAGGTTATATTGCAGTGGAAATACAACTTTAGAAATCATAAAGTTTATTAACTCACGTTTCCACTATACGGTAAGACTAAGCGGATGGCTCTGAGTAGTCAGTTATCTATGCTAGAGTTCAGTGCCTCCAGCAAGCATTCGCTTCCTCTGTTGAAATTGGAGGCAGAAAGTTGGAAGGACTTTTTGATAACCTTTTAGAAAGCAAACCTGTTTTCAAAGATAAGGAAGTCTTGAGGCCATCCTATACGCCTAGCTATCTGCCTCATAGGCGCGATCAACTCAACTCGATTGCTGTTATTTTAGTCGTCGCGCTTAGAGGAGAGACCCCCTCGAATATTCTTGTGTACGGCAAAACCGGTACAGGGAAAACGGCTTGCGCCAAATATGTAGGCAGAGAACTGATGGAAGTCGGCGCATCACGAGGAGTTCCCTGTAACGTTGCGTACATAAATTGCGAAGTGGTTGATACTCAGTACCGCGTCCTTGCGTATCTGGCTCGTCAGTTCAACAAAGATGTGCCGATGACCGGATGGCCAACAGATCAAGTCTATTCAGAGTTTATTGAAGCACTCAACTCTCAAGGCGGGAGCGTCATAATAATTCTTGACGAGCTTGACAAGTTGGTCCGAAAAAGTGGAGACGACGTGCTGTACAATTTGTCGCGAATTAATCTCGAGCTCGCCGACACCCGGGTAAGTCTCATTGGAATCTCCAACGACTTGAAGTTTACAGAATATCTTGACCCACGCGTCAGGAGCTCACTAGCCGAAGAAGAGTTAATATTTCCACCTTATGACGCCAATCAACTGCGAGACATCCTCGAAGAACGAGCGCGTCTCGCCTTCAAAGAACACGCGTTGAACCATGAAGTCATTCCGCTCTGTGCAGCCTTGGCCGCTCAGGAGCACGGGGATGCCAGACGCGCGCTCGATCTGCTGAGAGTATCAGGAGAATTCGCCGAGCGCGTGAATGCTGACAGTGTCAAGGAGGAGCACGTTCGGACCGCCCAGATGCGAATCGAACTCAACCGAGTCGCAGAGGTAATTCGCACCCTCCCTACCCAAGCAAAGCTCGTGCTGTATAGCATAATTACACTTCATCAGAACGGAGCGCGAAGCGCAACAACTGGCGAGGTAAACCGAGTGTATGAAACGCTTTGCAGACAAATAGACCTCGACGTGTTGACTAAAAGGCGGATCACCGATTTAATAATGGAGCTGGATTTGCTCGGAATAATCAGCACAAAAGTTGTTAGCAAAGGCAGGTACGGCAGAACAAAGGAAATATCTCTCTCGGTTCCCTTAGACGAAACGTTTCGGGTTTTGTTAGAAGATTATCGGTTGGAAGCTTTAGACGGAACGCGATTTACACGGAGATCAGTCAAGGAAAGCTTATTCTGACCTGCTTGATATTCGGGGTTGAGCTGGGAACACGCCCGCGGCGACCTTAACAAATGCGCTCGCTTCGTTGTTCTGTACGTGTCGTTTCCTCCACCACAACACTTTTAAATTCTGAACATACGACTCTAGTAAACGCTCGCCCTAGGCAACTGATCGATCAAACGTAGCTTACTGATCATTCAGCGATGTGATTCAAGTGGCCGATTTCAACCGTGAAAATCGATTTTTTCAAAATATTTACGACAATGACTCAGTCGTATGGATGGGCCAAAATACCAACCATTTTCCTACTCCGCAAGCGATTAAGCGGGCTATGATGAATGCCATCGACAAAGAGGAATACCACAAATACCCGCCACCGTATGGGCTTGAGGAGTTACGGGCCCTCATACTTCAAGACTTGAATTTGAGCTCACCCCACGAAGTCCACGTGACAGAGGGCGGTACAGAGTCGCTTTACCAGGTGACACGCACCCTGCTGCATCCCGGTGACGTCATGATCTCGACAGATCCAGGTTACTACGTTATTCATAAGTTTGCCGAACTAAGCGGAGCTAAAGTTCTTGACCTACCGATCTACTCAGCAGATACTAACTACAAATTGACGCCGGACATGGTAAATGAGGCGATGAGCAAGCGAACTAAGATGCTGACTCTCGTTGACCCTTTGAACCCGCTGGGCGTAACCTACACGGCAAAGGACGTCAAGGCGTTTTGCGAAATCGCTCAAGACGCAGGCGTTTATTTGTTGAATGACGTGACCTACCGAGACGTGGCAAAACTCCATACTCTTGCGGCCGACTTTTATCCCGAAAGAACTATAACCATCTACAGTTTTTCAAAGAACTGCGGTTTGGCAGGATTGCGGCTGGGCGCTCACATTGCAACAAACGAGCTTATAAACCAAATGGCCCGTTACAAGATAAATGACCTCGGGACCTCAACTGTGAGTCAAATTGCAGGAATTGCAGCCCTTAAAACCAAACTCAGCTGGCTTCCGAAGGTAGTTGAGACTATCATGGCAAATCAAGCCATTATAAAAACTGCTGTCGACAAAACACGAGGCGCGTATCTCCCCGTTTATCCGTCACAGGGAAGCATGTTCGTTATTGATATCTCAGGCACAGGCAAGACTCCTGAAACCATCGCGGACACGATGCTGAAACGCGGTTTTTTCATTAGAGCAGCTGAGTACACCACGCGAAGGTTTGCTGACAAGTATGTGCGTGTAAGCTTTGCCATCCCCAAGGAGCATGTTGAGCGTTTCGCGATCGAGTTTTCGCGCATTTTTGGAGCATGAAGCACTGCCTGAACCGCGGAATTCTGGTGGCAATTGAGGGAATAGATGGCGTGGGAAAAACAACCCAGTCCATCAGACTAGTAGAGAGATTGAAAGCCCTTGGTTTTAACGCCGTCCGCTTTTTCGAGCCGACCAATGAAACTCCGGAGGCTCAACAGATACGTCGGACGCTCGAGCATAGCTCCCGCAAAAAACCCAGCGACCTAGTTGACCTTTTTTTGGCCGATCGAAGGCACGATGTGAAGACGCACGTAATGCCCGCGCTACTAGAAAAGAAGATCGTCGTAATGGACAGATATTTCTTGTCTACCGCAGCATATCAGTCAGACAGTAAACCGTGGCAAGAGATACTAGAGATGAATCGAGAATTCGCACCGGAGCCGGACATCAATTTCATCATCAACTGGCCTGCAGATATAGCCATGACCCTTATTGAAAAACGCGATAACGGGTTGACTACTTTTGAGAACGAAACTGCCCTTATCAACGTGCGGGGGCGGTATCTCGAGATGGCCCGAGAGGATTCTGGGAACTATGTCGTCGTTGAAAAAATAGCTGATGAAGAGGATGTGTGCGATGAGATCTTAGATATCCTCCTTGAGTACCTCCACAAGAATAAGCTTGTTCAATACGATGTTTGAGTCTCCCGCGTGCGTCACACATAAAAAAAATTCACTTCGTTGATCCGTCCGCCGTCTGACCTTGCTAAGTCTTGTAAAGTCATCTAATCGACCAACGCGTTTAGAAAATCTCTCTCAGTTATAATACCCGAGAGAGCCCCCTCGACCACAACCGGCAACACACTTACATTGCGCGCTATCATAAGGTCTGCAGCTTCACCCAAATCTAGATTGGGATCGACAGTAATCGGCGGTTCGCGTGCTATGATCTTAATAGGTACTCCTAAAGCCTCGTGCATGTTACCCGTCACGAGCTTCTCAAAAACCTCACCGCTTCCCAGGTAATTCACTATGTCTGAGGTCGTTACGACGCCGATCATAACCCCCTCGTGAACAATGGGTACCCGACGAAAGTCGCTTGAAATCATCACTCGTGCAGCATCCTCAACCGTGGTATCTGGCTTGAGGCTTACGACGTCACGGCTCATGAAATCACCGACTGTCTTTCCCGTCATAATATTGGCCACGAGGCCAACGAAATCACGCTCGGACACGATCCCTATAACCTTATTATCGCCGCTGACGATCGGGAAGCCACCCACGTTTCCTTGCAACATCATTTTGATGGCATCGTTGATCGAATCCTCCTCACGGAGCGTGACAACATCTTCTTCCATTATTGAACTGATTTCTTCGTTTATCGCCGACAGCAAGTTCCCTTTGTGCTTGTTCTCGATGATCTGAGCTTTGTCGCCTCCGCCGAGAAAATTCACTACATCCATTACGGTGACTATCCCGACAAGTCTGTTTGTTCCAGGATCGCTCACAGGCAGCCGCCTAAAACGATATTTAACCATCGTTTTGACAGCCCCCATTATAGTCATGGTCGGGGGTATTTGGACGACATCCCGCTTGGCGACCATCATGATGTCGCCATCGTGCTGCGACAGCTTGCTTTTAAAGTCTAGACTCCCTCGGTCCGATTTTCCGCTGAAGTCACCTTGAGTTTTCCTCTGCCGTTTATTTTGGCGTAGCATCGTAACCTTCCGTGGTTGTGTCAAATTATGGCTCTCACGAGGTCTTGCCGGTCTACTATCCCGATCAGCTTGGAATCTTCGACCACCGGCAATCGTCCGATTGTGTATTGCTTCATCAGATTCGCCGCTTCCCAGAGTGACGAATCTGACTCGACGGTAATGACAGGAGTTTTCATAACCTTCCCGACGGCCGCTGAATGAATCCCTCGGCCTCCCCGCTCGTCCTCACGCTCGAGTCGCACATAGCCTGCTTTGAGAATATCTTGAAGCGTGACGATACCGATGAGGCGCTTCTTCTTCACCACAGGGTAGCCTGAAAACCCGTATTGAGCCATATTGAGCCACACTCGCGATACGAGATCATCCGGATTGCAGGTCCTAACAGTTTGTGTCATCACCGAGTCGATCGTGATTTTTCGGTCAAAACTCAGAGCGTTCATGAGTAATTCAGAGTCAATCACCCCAATGATCGTGGAATCTTCCTTCGATTTGACCACAGGAATGTCGAACCCCGTCGTCGCAAATATTTTTGCTATCTCTATCGGGACAGAGTCAGAAGTAGCAATTCCGGTCTCGCGGACGAAGCCGATTACCGTGACGTCAGATTTCGTCGAGGTCACCTTGATGACGTCGGGCAGTATTACCATACCTTTCACGCGGTTTTGGCTATCCACAACAGGAAGGCTTCTGTAGCCGTCTCGCATGAGCTGGCGGACGTGAGTCACGTAGGCGTCTTCACGCACGGTCACGGGTGGTGACATTAGGTGGAGCGTCATCGGATGCTCTCCTTACACGATTCGCATATGATGCTGCCGTCTGCATATTCGAGCACGTAAGAAAACTCTCCACAGATCTCGCAGACGCCGGATGAGGTAGAGCCTCGGCACCTCGGACATTTAAGGCGGCCCCCCTCTTGCCGCAGATCGTCTGAGTATTCTTCGCACTCCTCACACTCGCCTTGCGTTATGACGACTTCCCGGCGGTCGAGGACACTCTCCCTATTCATCTCTATCAAGTTGTCGAGAATTTGGTTAATTTCAGAGGAGACTTGGATAACGTCGGCGTCCGTAATAATTCCGACTAGTTCATCTCCGTCGAGTACGGGAAGGCGTCGGATTTTTTTCTGCGCCATCATGAGCACCGCGGCGTGTACATCATCGCTGCTTTTCGTTGTGATAAGGGGTTTCGACATGAGCTGCCCGAGCTTGATAGAGCTCGGTTTAACGTTCTTAAAGATAACTTTCGCAACCATGTCGCTTTCCGTGACGATGCCGACTGGCTTTTCATCCTTAACGATTATTATGCTCCCGACCCTGTTTTCGACCATTTTTTTTCCGGCTTGCGCAGCGGTCATCTCGGGAGTTGCCGTCACAACAGTCCTCGTCATAACGTCTCGAACCGCCAACCGTGTTTCCATCAGATTTGCCTCTTTTGTGTCCGACGATTGCTGGTGAAGCATCCTACCGTTTATCTTCACAAAGAACGGTAAAATGGCTCACTAGTCACGAAGCAGAACGTTGAGCATGCGTGTATTCTAACATCCCCATATTTTAAAGCTTAGGTTATTGCTTCTAGTGATATATCTTCTGGTAACGCGCGGTCACCAGATATCCTATAAATGACGACGCTTGAACCACAGCTTTGATTGTAACTTGGTTTTGCTTCTCGCTGACTGGTCGCAATGTTTTGATAAACCTTAGGAGCAAAAAGTTGATATTTTGGCTAGGGTTTGGCGTCTCCGGGGTTGCACGGAACATGGTCAGAATCCTCTGATGTTACGATGCGCCGCAAGGCAGCAATGAACAGGCGTTCGAAGGACGTTCCTCGAGCACATTACTGGCGCTAGCCTGCGCCGAAACCAGTTCTTTTGTGCAGAGGAAAAACACGCACACGCGCTCAGCGAAGCAGCACGACAGCGATTCGGGCGCAAGGCCGCGGCCCCTTAAGTTCCGTAGCTCCTCGTCGAAGCATTCAGAGATGACGTAGTAGCTATATAGGACTTAACAGGACACTAACTGAGTAGGGCACTCGTGCAGGCAATGCCCTCGCCGACGAGGCCCAGGCTGGGCAAAAAGCGGAGGCTTAAAAATGCCAGATGGAACGACGAAAGACGAAAAGGAAATAGAATCGCTGCTTAGTGACTTGAACCACATGAATCCTGACAAGAGGAAAATGGCGTGTTTAGCTTTAGGCAAGACAAAATCCGCTCGCGCGGTGGATCTGCTTATAAGCGCCCTCAACGATAAGGAGATGATGGTGCGAGAATGTGCGGCAGAAGCGCTCGGGGAGATAGGCGACCCAAAGGCGGTAGAAGCGCTCATCAACGCTCTAAAGGATAAAGAGTACTACGTCCGACTCGAAGCGGCGACGGCGCTCGGACAAATAGGCGATGCGCAAGCGTTGGAACCTCTAATCGAGGATATGAACGACGAAAATCAAATTGTGCGCGAAAAAGCTGCCAAGGCAATAGGTGAAATTTGCGGACTGGGCGACGCGTGTGGTATCAATGAGGTGGAGCTCCTCCTCGAGGATCTCAAGGACCAAAGCAAGGGAGTTCGATGGAGAGCTTCCGATGCCCTAGTGAGAATCGGTTCCGCTTCTGTGGGGCCCCTCATTGCGACGCTGACTGACAAAGATCCAGATATTAAGATGAGGGCGGCGAAAAGCCTTGGAGAAATAGGCGATGAGCGTGCTCTCGAGCCGCTCAGAGCCCTTCTGAAGGACAAGAATCCCGATGTCCGAGATGCGGCGGGGAAGGCAATAGAGCGTATCAATCGAGGAAACCGCTGACAGTTTTGAAATGTCGACCTAGGCTCGCGCGTCGCAACGCACTAAGGAAGTGATTCGCCGAGTTGTTCAACGGCGCACAGAAATACGTCGGGTGGTAACGGAAACTAAGTGGTGAGTTATGAAAGACGAAAACACAGTTCAAAGCCCGGATACGAGCAGAAGCGAAAGAATCCCCCCAGGTCAGCAAAAGACTGAAGACTGGCCTGTGTTGCATTACGGCTCTATCCCGCGTGTTGACGTCTCTAAGTGGACGTTTACCATCTCGGGACTCGTGGAAACCGAGCGGAAGCTGAATTTCGAACAATTCACGTCGCTTTCGCACGAGAAAGTGTTCTCTGATATACATTGCGTCACGGGGTGGTCGAAGCTCAACAACTGCTGGGAGGGAGTAAGCACACGATCGCTCACCGACTTGGTGAAAGTACTGCCTGCGGCCAAATTTGTTTTAATTCACGCAGAGAAGGGCTTTACGACGAACCTTTCAGTACGTGACTTTCTTGAACCTGACGTGCTTTTTGCCCTCAAGCATAATGGAGAACCCCTCACTCCGGGACACGGCTATCCCGTGCGGCTCGTGGTTCCGCGCCTCTACTTCTGGAAGAGTGCCAAGTGGGTAACCGGGGTCGAGTTTATGGCAGAAGATAAGCGCGGATTCTGGGAGTCACACGGCTACCATAATCGAGGAGATCCGTGGCTAGAAGAGCGCTATAACCACTGAGAAAATCGCGGGCGCTGGTTCAGTGCAGCGCGTGTGCGTACCCAAACACGACAGCGTGTGCCAGATGCGTGATCAAATGTTTTTGGCAAGCGTCAAATGTCGGTCTCTATTGGCCGTAGATAAGTGCTAAAAGGGTGCTTGTTCGCGCCACCTCTTGCAAGAAGGGCAGGTTGTAAGACTACTGATTAAACGCGATGAAATGAGTGATCTCTAAACAGACGGGAATTGACTTATACTCCTTTTTTGGTAATGATACGCTGATGAAAGCAGTGATTTCCGTCGGCGGGTCTGTGATCGCTCCAACATTGTCGCAGGAGAAGTTCTTAGAGTACGCTGAAGTGATCAAGGAACTCGCAAAAGAAAACACCTTACTCATCGTAACGGGCGGAGGCAAAGCAGCCAGGGATTATATACGTGCCGCCCGTTCGATGGGGGCGAGTGAAGCTGTATGTGATCTAATTGGGATCGCCCTTTCCCGCGTCAATGCTCGATTATTGATCTCGGCATTATCAAGCGCGGCGTTTCAGGACATTCCACACGATTATCGAGAAGCCGAAACGGCCATGTCTTCACGCAAAGTTGTCGTGATGGGGGGCGTAGCTCCCGGACAGACAACCGATGCTGTATCGGCGATACTTTCTGAATACGTGCAGACAGATCTTCTTGTTATAGCAACGTCAGTTGATGGTGTCTATACGGCAGACCCGTATATTGACAAGAGCGCCGCCAAACTAGACGAAGTAACACCTGGTGAGCTAGTGAAGATCGTGATGTCTGAGGAGATGAAGGCTGGAGCCAAAACGGTCATCGACCCGCTTGCGGCAAAGATTATCGAACGCTCGAAAATATCGGCCGTCGTCATCGACGGGCGTGAACCGCGAATCTTGCTTGATGTTATCGCGGGCAAAAGAGTAGGCACGCGCATAGTCCACTAGTGAGCTAGCCGCAGAGCATTTGCTTTGTCCATTTCCGAAATCAGAACCATAATCACGCCGAGCCGGGTGAAGCGCGTGCTTCGATCAACCCCATCGAGAGATAGTCGAATGCACCTATTTTTTGACCAATCTGCGTTCTCTCTCGACGTATTGTGTGGCTGGCCTCTCGTTTGCTCGTAATGTCGCCGAGAGTACTAGGCACATAAACGCTCCTTGCAACGTCCATAAAACGGCCGCAATCGAAAATCAGACACCCATAGCCTGTTTATAAAGGGATTTCAGAAGTAGGCCGCTTCCGTCATAGGAGCACCCCGTGGTCGTCAATTTCGCCCCGATGAATCCGGGTCGAGGATATCGGTTGTCCGTCCTGTGCAAGGACAAAATCGACGCATACGATCGTTATCGCTGGAAGCCCGCGTTGTGATCTGAGGGTGTTAATCTCCTCTGCCGTACGAAACGTGTCAGGAGAGACAACGATGTAGTCAAATTTCTGCTTCAGTGCTGGCCCGTACGGATCATCGAGCGCGACAATTACGGGATCAGTCCCGGTTAGCGCCTTTATATAGGCGATAACTGTTCTCTTGCGGGTGTCGTACGGGTTGCTCACGTAGGTTTTACTTCTTGCCATCTCACCTGAAACAAGCCCGATAATCACGTCGCCTAGTGTGTAGGCCTTTTTCAGCAGCGCCTTATGACCGTCGTGAAGTATATCAAACGTTCCGCCAATCGCGACTGACGCCATAAACCCCTCCGTAGTGGCTGTTCTATATGATGTGGCGCAACAGGTTAATAATTGGCTTTTTGAACTTAAAGACAAATCATTAGTGATATTGAGGCATGCGAGAACTAATGAACAGAAACTTCGAAGGCGTCTTCATTGCTCCGACCGCAACTGTTATTGGAAGTGTGACGATCGCCCCAGGTTCGAGCGTGTGGTTCGGCGCTGTCATACGGAGCGATATGGCCTTGATTCAGATAGGCCGCAACACTAGCGTGCAGGACAATGCGGTCATACACGTACGAGAAGGAATCGAGGCTAGGATTGGAGACCAGGTAACGATGGGACACGGGGCAATAGTGCACGGAGCACAAATAGAAGATACTGTGCTGATCGGAATTGGCGCCATCATACTCGACAGAGCACGTGTAGGGGCAGGCTCCATCATCGGTGCGGGCGCCGTCGTGACAGAAGGCACGCAGATACCGCGACGCAGCCTTGTTTTGGGAGTTCCCGGAAAAGTCGTCAAGGAGGTAACCCCTGAGCAGATTCAGTGGATAGAGGCAAACGCGAGGAGCTACACGGAATTGGCTCAGCGCTATTTGACAGGCGAACAGCAGTGACCGAGGACAAGTTCGTAGTTCTCTCTACGCGCCGTCAAACCACCTACATCCTGATAGGAATTCCGCGCGCTAGCAAGTACTGCTTCAACGAAGCTATCGAAACCTCTTTAAAATGAAAAATGCTCGCGGCAAGGCACGCGTCCGCTTTGCCATCAACAAAACCTGCGTAGATGTGTTCAGCCGTGCCGGCACCCCCGGAGGCAATTATCGGCAGGTCGATGGACTCTGAAATCGCCTTCGTGATAGGGATGTCATAGCCGTCTTTTGTGCCATCCCTATTCATGCTCGTGAGCATGATCTCACCCGCGCCCAAACGCTCGCTCCGCATCGCCCACTCAATCGCATCGATGCCGGTCGGGGTTCTTCCACCGTAAATAACGACCTCATACCACGCTTGAGTGCCATCTTCCAGAGTAACAATATGCTGTCCTTTGTCGACGTTCGTGTTCCGTCTGCAATCGATGGCCAAAACAACGCACTGCGAACCAACTGCCTCGGCTGCGCGCGTTATAAACTGTGGATCCTTGACGGCGGCAGTGTTAATCGCTATCTTGTCCGCGCCAGACCGCAACGTTTGGATGACATCATCGAGAGTCCGTAAGCCGCCACCGACGCAAAAGGGTATGAAAACCTGGTCGGCCGTATCCTCGACGATGTCAAGCATTGTTTGTCGCCTTTCGTGTGAGGCCGTGATATCGAGGAAGATCAATTCATCAGCGCCCTCTTGATCGTAGCGCTTTGCGAGTTCGACCGGATCGCCAGCTGCTCTAAGTGAAACGAATTCAATGCCTTTCACGACGAGTGCCCTGTTGCCATCTCCATATTTGACGTCAAGGCACGGAATAATCCGCTTTGTGAGCATCAGAGTGAGGTAATGCTCCACATATTTAAAGCACGTTGCATGCGCAGTCCTGGAGCAACCTAGAACCCCTGATGCGTTATCGTCGATCTCGTGCTTTGGCTTTTTAAGTCGACGACAAGCCCAGAGACGGCAAAAGCTACCTATAAATACGAACGCGTTGAGCGGAGTACTAAGCTTCGCGGCGTTTCAGGAAGTTGTCCACGAATTTTTCCACGAATATGAAGCAAAGTAAGGAGTTTGAGACAGCAGATTCGAGAGCGCGCCACGTCATAAGACTGGCGCAGGCACTTGCAAAGAAGATCGCCCTGGACGAAAAGGAACTCATAATCTTACTATCGCTCCTTGGGAACGCAAAAACTTCGAACGCAGAGCTGGCCGAACGTCTCGGCCTCAGCGATGGCAACGCGGCTGCTTACCACATCAAACGTCTCAAGACGCGAGCAGTTCTCACGCGATATACGATTCAAATCGATTGGCGGAAGGTCGGTTTTCCTGCAGATTTCGTTATTCTTGCTGAATCGGATGAAAAGCCGGCGCTGCTTGCGTTGGAAAGGCAACTCGTCCTTCTTCAGGACTATTACGAAAAGCACTTTGGCCACGTGCTTCTACTGCCAACCTCCTCTGGATACGTATTGCTGCGAGACATAAGTTACTGTTACGGTGATAAAACGATGCTCGTCGTTGGCGGCAGTGCCACAAGCGATCTCGATATTGCCTTCTTTCGGGAGAACTACATAACCCGAGCATTCGAGGGCATACGAACGACGCTTATGACGACGCGATACAGAAGTGTGGACAACTTCCTGATAGAAAGCAGTGTCCTCGACACCTTGTGCGCAATCTTCGATGCCCCGGGCGCATCTGAAGAAGAGATCAGTCGAATTACAGAGCATCTTAAAACGACTGTCGAGTAACCGGTGTCTGAGTCCGCGCTGTGTCATCAAAGTGGCTCGGCTGGTTGTTCTTGACGATCTGGTTGGGAGTTACCGACGTGTGCTCACATCATTGGAGTGCAGCAGGAGTTTTTTTTTGTGAAGCAGATCACCTTTGACTCGCGAGAGATGTGCTTAAGAGAGCTGACAACAACAGCGCTCACACGCAGGCTCACGCATTGGACATAGGCGGCATAAGTCCATATAGAAAGAGCTCAAAGAAAATAAGTCGTAGCTGCTGAGGGGTCCAAATGGCGGTAAAAAACAGCGCTAGCTCGAAAAAACTGAACCTATTCGACGTTACAAATCTCGTAGTTGGCACTGCCATAGGCGCGGATATCTTCATTGTCTCGGCATTGGCCAGTGCCTATCTCGGACCCGCAAGTCTTATTGTTTTTGTTATTGCCGGAGTAATCGCGATACTTATAGCGTTAAACTTCACAGAAGCTGCGGCTCTTGTTCCTAAGGTTGGGGGTGCATTTTCATATGTATGCGAGGCTTGGGGGAACTTTGCCGGCTTTTTAGTGGGCTGGCCCCTCTGGATTGCCGAAGTTGCCGGGATTGCCGTAATGCCGGTTGCGTTGGTGAGTTATCTTCAGTATTTCGTGCCCTCGCTCACGGTGCTTCAGGGCGACATCATAAAAATCGTTTTTGTCGCGGTTATCACGTACATAAACGTGCGGGGGGTAAAGGCTGCTGGACTGGTCAATGATGTGCTTACCATCGGAAAATTAAGCCCATTGCTGCTGCTGATCGTCGCAGGATTTATCTGGTTGGTCGTTCACCCAGGCACAGCAGCTTCGAACTTTACGCCGTTTGCCCCGCTTGGTTGGAGCAATTTCGGACCAGCGCTGATAATCATTTTTTGGGCATATACGGGATTTGAACTGGCAGTCATTCCCTCTGGTGAAATAGAGGATCCGACGAAGACCCTGCCGAAAGGAATGATCATTGGCATGGCAATTGTAACCTTCTTTTATATAGCCATAGGCTTCACGGCGCTCGCTCTGGTCAACTGGACGTCGCTCCAATTCGATCCCGCGCCCCTTGCCACAGCTGGCAGCATCGCCCTGTCGTACACGCCGGAGCTTGCCCTTATCGGAGGTACGATACTTGGGCTAGGGGCGCTCATCTCAATTTCTGGGTTTGCGGAGTCTGCTACGCTGGCGACTGCCCGGCTATCTTACGCGATCTCACTGGATGGACTATTTCCAAGGCTTTTCAGTCGAATTCATCCGAGGTTTGGTACTCCTTCCAATGCGATTATCGTTCAGTCCGCCATTGTGTTAGCCGCTGCACTAATTGGCAATTTAACACAGCTCATCATCTTTTCAGCGTTTAATCTTGCTTTTGTCTACCTTGCCACGTGTGCCGCCGTCCTGACACTCCAAAGGAGGCGAAAAGAGAGTGACCGCACGTACCTCGAACGGCTCACCGGGCCGGCAATCCCTGTTTCGGGGATGATCTTGAGCGTGTTCCTCATGTATGAATGTGGCATCAGCACCGTAGCATTTGGAATCGTGTCGATTCTGATTGGCATCCCGATCTATGTGCTTTATGCGCCGCGCACCGAGCTAACGACTCTAAAGAGGGACTTCCTTTCGACTGAAGCGGTTCTTGCGAGGACCGTACACAGTAATCTAAATTTCTTTAGACCCCACCGCAAATAAATGTCGACTGAAGCGGTTCTTGCGAGCAGCGCACGCGCTGAAAAGGTTTTCGTAGGGTAATTGGTGTGGCTGGTTCAGAAGGCCGCAGCACGTCGATCAGAAGTACAGCTTGAACCGTTTTGACACTGGCTCGAAGCGCGTGGAGCGACCAATCTTTGTGCTATTTTTGCCGCATCCGTTTTAATCGAGGCACAAGTGCGATTGTGAGGAACACGACGAGCGCAAGCAGCAACAGCAACGCTATGTCGGTATTGCTGTAGTCAAACAGCCCGAAGAAGTTTGCTGGTATGGGCTTAGCCCCGACGGCGGTATAAAGAGGCGCACTATAAAGCCACCCGCGGGAGGAATTGTTGTAGGACACGTAGACGTTGTACGCTGCTCCTGTGGTGTTAGTAGGCACTGTGGGTGGCGACAGGATGCTAATCTCCTCTCCGGCGCCGAGGTGTACCCAGCCGTAGCCGGCGTTCTGTTGAACGGCAGCCGAGGAACTGGTGCCGGCATCTTGACTCAAAACCGCTTCGCCATTGACTCGGCCCACCGCTGCAGTTCCGTTATGAAGTATCGCATAGGGGGCTACCCAAGCTTCTTTGTCACCGAGATTGGTTATATCCCACACGACAGAGTTTTGAGGATTTGGCACCTGTCGAACAGAGGTCACCGTGATCGCAGGCCACGCCCCTATCGGTTTGGGCGGATAATTTTGCTGCAGTTGTGAAATGATCGCAGGAAATCCGAGTCGCTGATAGTCAGCAATTGTCGCTCCCAACCCGAAGAACACGTTGAAGTGAGTGAAACCCACTCCCTCGGAATAACTCCAATCGAGTAGCGTTTTATACGTATTAAAGTTGAGGTTCGCGTTGTTTTTGTCCCACACGCCGGCCGTTATGCCCTGCGGCTTTCCGAGGTTATACGATATCAGAGCCCCTTGTTGTATGCTCGGGATTTCAGATGGATAGTACGTCTCCCACGACATCTCCGTCACATCAGGACTTCTGTAGCCGTCTTGCCAAAGGCCGCACAAGTCGCAGTTAAGATAGGTGATAGTGGCAAAGTAATCTTTCAACGTGGCAAGATCGCCACTTCGTCCTCCCTCTGTGGCTACGTTTTGCCAGCCAGCCTGTTTCCACAGGCTAAAATCCGAATCGAACTGTGTTATGGGCGTTGACTTGTTAGCACCGCCGTTCCAGATGATATACTCGATATCCAAAATAGGGTACATGCCTAGCTGCTTGATTTTCTGCAACTCGTTGTCGTACGGGAGTGGTTCTGCGGCGACGAGCACTACCGTGGTGAAGCCTTGAGCTTTGAAATACTCGATTGTGCCATCCCAGATTTGATTTGGCGCCAGCGACACGCGGTAGTCGAGCTGCGGCTTAGGCGCCGCATCTGAGGCGGCTAGAGCCGTAGCTGGGATCGCCGGTGCTGTAGTTGAAACCGCCGTCGCCGGGACCGTCGACGCTTCCCCTGAAACCAAAGGCAAGAAAATGGCCGGGCATCCGACGAGCAAAACTAGCGCAAGAACGACTGACTTCGTGATCATTGTTTGTACTCACTCGTGAGTGGGCAACTTTAAAATATCCCAAAACACGTTGACGCTTCTGCTATTTGCGAGCTAAGACTCCACATTCGGTCGCTAGTAAACACTTGTCGCTTAGTGTACCCTTACGTGAGGGTTATTTATAGTTACTCTGCGGACCGTCAGCACGACGATCATGGAACAATAAGTGTCGCAACTCGACATATTTTGACGCTCAGGAACGCACTGCTATGCTCGGCAAACGCTCGAATATGGTTATCTCCCGTCCATGCAAGTGGGTGGCGTCCCGGGCAACACGCTTGGGTACTAAACAAGTCCTTTTGATATCGCTGAATTCTTACGCACTTCGCTCCGTGATTATAAACGTCGTCGCTCCTGCGTGAGACAAATTTAATGGGCCGATTTGTGCGTTAATAGTGGCGATCGCGACGTGCACTGTGCTCGTTCCTTTGACGAAAGTGAGAACCACATCCGATCCTTGCTGAACGGCGGTTGAAGCTTGGTACCCTCGGTTCGCCATTTGAGTCTTATAAAAATCAGCAACTTGAGTAGCGGAGCCAGTTGTCTGGTAGGTTGTCACATTGCCCTTGCTTATATTGACTGATGCTGTCTTCACTGAGGGTTGATATACAGGGACGGCGCCTGTACTATTCCCTTGCCCACCAGATGGGTTTGTTGACGCGCACCCCGATATGCAGGTGGCCAGGATAATCAGGGCCAGCACCGGCAAAAGAACGTACTTGGTTTTCATTGCTACCTCACCTAGCTTCGCCGTTATCGCTTTTACTATTGCCGGTGCTCGTTTCTAATCCGCATTCCGTGAGCAGCGTGCCAAGTTAAACCGTGAGGTAGAAACTTCCTGCACGCAAGTGACAATGTCAAGATTTTTTCGGTATCACTTGCCGACAGCTTCAGTTGACTTGTTCCCTTTCAACTCCTTTCCGATGCTCCAAGCTTTTGCGAATCTTTTGCCTAACATCCAATAACTCTGGTCCACCATGGTGAAGAGAAGCGGCCGCACTTTGCCATAGTCCACTGCGCCGTCCGTCAGCACAGCATCGTCAGCATACGTAGTGACGATCTCGCCTATGAACACGTCGTGCTTCGGAAAATCAACCACCTTTATGAGCTTGCACTCCATGCTAATTGGACATTCAGCGACCAAAGGGGCCGTCTTGAGGTTGCCGTAGAAAACGTGAAATAACTGTGCTTTGTCGACGCGCTTCCCCGATACTAGGCCGCAGTAGTCAGTCTCCTTCACCATATCAGTAGACGGTAGGTTGATGCTGAACGTCCGGCTCTCCTTGATTCCGGCGTTAGTGTAGTGGGCTTTTGCCATCCCGAGGGAGACGCTTCCTAGGTCCATAATGCCGACGTGCGCGATGGTGACGAAGTTAGGTTTCCCCTCTACTGTTGCTCCCACGAGCGTCGTTGGCATGGGGTAAAGACAATTTTGCGCTCCAAGCTGAATTTTCATCTGTAATTCCTCCAAGGTCCGATTCAGATCTCGTCTGCAGATAAATGAAACTCTTCGATTAAAATCCCACTCATCTGGCGGACGTGGCCGGGCGTGCGAGAGCTGGCGACTCGGCGCTTTGACCAGCGCGGAGTTCGTCCTGCTGCCTCTTCGCCGTACGAAAATCGTGGTCCTCGAGACGATCATGCAATAGCAGGCACGAGAGGTCTTCCGAAAAAAAGTTAGCTGCGCTAGACGAGATGAAGGCTGGTTATGATGACATCGATCGCTTTAATCCCTATGAACGGGAGTATCAAGCCGCCCACGCCGTAAATCGTAATGTTTCTCAACAGGATTGTTGACGCGTCACTCGGCTTGTACTTCACACCCCTCATGGCAAGCGGAATAAGCGCCGGAATAATAAGGGCATTGAATATTACCGCGGACAATATCGCGCTGCTCGGCGATGAGAGCCCCATAATGTTGAGCTTATTTGCTTGCGGGAGAGCAACGGCGAAGACGGCTGGAATAATCGCAAAGTACTTAGCGACGTCATTCACGATGCTAAACGTCGTAATGGCGCCTCGCGTCATAAGGAGTTGTTTTCCGATCGAAACGACGGGAATCAGTTTTGATGGGTCGCTGTCCAGGTCGACCATGTTTGCGGCCTCCTTAGCTGCCTGCGTCCCGCTGTTCATAGCCAATCCCACGTCGGCTTGTGCCAATGCGGGGGCATCATTGGTGCCGTCGCCAGTCATCGCGACGAGCTTGCCCTCTGCCTGCTCTCTGCCGACGATGTCTATCTTATCTTCAGGCTTGCTCTCGGGCACGTAGTCGTCGACGCCCGCTTCAGCGGCGATGGTTGCCGCGGTGAGCCGGTTATCTCCAGTGACCATAACGGTCTTGATTCCCATGCTCTTCAATTCGTGCAGCCTATCGCGCATTCCGGGCTTGACTATATCTTTGAGGTGAATGACGCCGATGGGCTCGTGATCAATTGATACGACAAGGGGAGTTGCCCCTCTGCGTGAAATCCCATCTACGATTTCCTTGAACCCTTTGGGAACGTAGTTCACGTAGGCTGACATCACGTCAAACGCCCCCTTACGAACTTCTGAGCCATCTGCCAAATCGACGCCACTCATCTTCGTATCTGCTGAGAAGTCGATAACGTCCTTCACCTCAGGTTCGGCCATATCAGGCACAAGTTTTCGTGCAAGCCTCACGATCGATCGACCTTCGGGGGTCTCATCGCGCACTGAGGAGAGAAAAGCGGCCTTTGTGACGTCAGCGTCGGTCTTATCGCCGAAGGGGATAAATTCTTCTGCGAGTCTGTTTCCAACGGTAATCGTGCCCGTCTTGTCGAGGATGAGAGTGTTGATATCTCCTGAGGCCTCAACGGCCTTTCCCGACTTGGCGATGACGTTGAACTGCGTCACCCGATCCATGCCAGCGATGCCGATTGCCGATAATAGCCCGCCGATGGTCGTGGGGATAAGGCAGACGAGGAGAGCAATCAGCGTGGTCGCATCGACAAATACGCCGTCGTAGCTTGCGAGCGCGTTGAGGGTCACGATGACGAGGAGGAATATCCACGTGAGGCCGGCGAGCACCATGGTAAGCGCTATTTCGTTCGGCGTTTTTTGTCGCGAAGCCCCCTCGACGAGGGCGATCATTTTGTCGAGAAACGATTCTCCCGGATTTGCGGTGATGCGAATTGTAAGCTCGTCGCTAAGAAGCGTGGTACCTCCGGTTACTGAGCTGAAATCACCCCCGCTCTCTCGTATGACCGGCGCTGACTCCCCCGTTATCGCTGATTCGTCTACCGCACCCCTGCCTTTTATGACTTCGCCGTCATTGGGGATCATATCTCCAGCCGCGACCATAACGACGTCGCCTTTTACGAGAGAGTTTCCGTCGACCTCGACGATGTCGTCGCCAACGAGCTTCCTAGCGGTGATCTCCTTTTTCGTCTTCTTCAGGCTCTCTGCCTGAGCTTTGCCACGCCCTTCAGCGATTGCTTCAGAGAAGGTTGCGAAGAGCACGGTTATCAGCAGAATTGCTGAAATCTTGCCGATGAACGATGGATCTCCACTTCCTGATATCGCGGCTGAGATCGCCAATATAAACGTATAGACGAAGCCGACTTCGACGACGAACATCACAGGGTTCGCGATGAGCAGCCGGGGGTCAAGCTTGCGTATAGATGCGCGCAGCGCTTCAGTGAGCAACGTCCTGCTCCACCACTTCTGGTCAACCACGATATTCCCCCCTCATATCAGTGCCTCTCCTAATGGTCCGAGCACGAGCACAGGGAAAAACGTAAGCGCGCCCAGAATCACGATGACGCCGATTAGGATAAGACCAAAAATCCATTTGTCGGTGCGAAACGTTCCGACGTCGTACGGCGTGATCTTCTTTTGCATGAACGAGTTTGAAACGAGGAGCATGAGCGGGAAGATGATGTACCGGCCGAGCAGCATCGTGATCCCTAGGGTGTAGTTTAAAAAAGGCGTATCTGCGTTCAAACCGGCAAACGCGGATCCGTTGTTTGCTGCGGCCGAAGAAAACGCATAGAGCATCTCGGTGAAGCCGTGAAACCCGGGGTTGCCCATAGCGCTTGCCGCGAAGATGACGCCCGCTGCCGCACCGCCGAGTATCAAGATCGGATGCACGAGAAATGCGAGCAAGGTGAGCTTAACCTCTTTAGACTCTATCTTTCGGCCGAGGTACTGCGGGGCCCGCCCCACCATGAGGCCTGCGATGAACACGGCGAGTATCACGTAGATCAGAATGTTCAACAGCCCAGACCCTTCGCCTCCAAACGGGGAGTTAAGCATGAGCAGACTCAGCGGCACCAATCCACCGAGTGCGGTATAGCTGTCTAACATGCTGTTTACTGATCCGGTTCCGGTAGAGGC
>DASPOC010000012.1:0-27764 GCA_035626195.1 Bathyarchaeia archaeon
GGAAGCTTCTGAAGCGAGCGGCGAAGAAAAACTAGAGAAGCGCGAAGCGTTTTTTATGGGGCTGGGCGATGCAGTAATCCCGACCGTTTTGGTAATATCTGCAAATACCTTCTTGAGTGCCCCAACGTTTGGGCTCATTAATGTTCCTGCCTTAGGCGCGGCTGTTGGCACACTCGCGGGTTATGTGGGACTAATGTTGCTTGTCCTGAAGGGAAAACCGCAAGCGGGCTTGCCGTTCTTGAACTCAGGCGCAATCGTTGGATTGCTGATAGCAAGCTATCTTGTAGGAGTCAAGCCATTCTAGCCCTCACGTAGCTTCGTCGACCCGCCTTGTCAAGAGAGCCTGATGTGCGCGACTGGCTAGATCAATTGAGGCTTTAAGCACCGTTGCGATCCCTTCACCGGATTTTGTTGAGATCGCGAAAGCTTCGTTAACTGGTTCTGTCGACCCGAGGTCCATTTTATTTGCTGCGACTATGACGGGAAGGCCAATCTGAGACCTTAACTCGTGCAGAAGGCGCAGTTGATCAGAGACGTCGTATCCAGAGGTGCCCGAAGGATCAACAATGAACAATACAGCGTCTCCGAGGTTTTTGAGAGCTGAAAGCGCCTGAAGTTCTATGGTGTTTCTTTTTGACACGGGGCGGTCGAGCAGTCCGGGCAAATCGACAATCTGATAACGTCGATCGCAGTACGTTATGTGTCCGACGATGATGCTCTTCGTGGTGAATGGGTAAAGTGCGATCTTGGGTTTGGCGCTAGTTACAAAAGCGACGAAACTCGACTTGCCAACATTCGGATATCCCGCGACTAGTATCGTTGGCTCATCGTCTAGCGCGGGAAGCGCGTTAATCGTGTTTCGGGCGCGATTCAAAAAATCGAGATCTGGCTGAATCTCTTTCATGATAGAAGCGGTTCGTCCAAACATCTGCTTCCTAACCGCTTTTGCGTCAGATACGCGCGCTATTTTCCCGATTGCGGCCCTGGACAGATGATGGATTTTTGTCGATGCCCAGGTGACTGAAGCAAGTGATATTCTAAGCCGATCCAGTCCAACGACAATGTCGATTGTCTCTGCGTAGAATGCGCCAATCTCATCGAAATTCGGAAATCGTCTCACGACAGCTCTAAGATTGTCCGCCAGGATGTTTGACGCTGTCAAGATCATCGTCTTCTCTGCCGTCCGCCCTGGCAATTTTCCTGCTCTTGCCCGGACACTCTTTCTGAATGCTTTGCCCAATAACTCTTCTGCAGTCGGGACTGTCGGAATATTGAACATTTCTTACTCCTAGACATCGCGAGCTAATAAAACTTATATCTCATAATTAATCATATTAATTACAGGTATGGAGCTCACGTCTGTGCAAAGGGAGATCTTAAGCACTCTTATCAGTTTATACCGTCGCAAACTGCGCTCAATCAGAGGAGAAGAGATAGCCGAGATTCTCGGTCGAAATCCAGGCACAATCAGAAATCAAATGCAGTCGCTAAAAGCCCTTCAGCTTGTGGAGGGTGTTCCAGGGCCCAAAGGCGGATACAAAGCCACTAGCGCCGCATACCGGGAACTGGAACTGGACACGATGGCGGAAGAGGCTCATATTGTTTTGATTAAAAATAACGCTGAAGTACGCGATGTTCTCATCGAGGAGATCGACTTTACGACTGTTGCACATCCAGACGTGTGCAGTGCAGAGATCAAGATAATTGGAAACATTCGGGAGTTCGACATCGGCGACATTCTTAAGCTCGGTCCGACTCCCGTGAATAATCTAACCATAAAAGGCACGGTTTGCGGCAGAGACGAGGCGGAGAACAAACTCATCGTTTTGGTCTCTGAGATGATATCGCTTCCGAAAGCGCCGGTGAGCGAGTATGCCTCGAACGATTTAGTCACGATCGATATCGACGCGCCGCTTCAAGAAATTGCCAGGACGCTTATCGACCACAAGATCCAAGGAGCTCCGGTGAAACAGGGCAAGAAACTCGTAGGCGTGGTCACGCTAGAGGATGTAGGAAAAGCAGTTGCAGTTGGAAACCGCGGCTCTGCAGGAGCTATTATGAGTCGAGACTTACTGTCAGTTGAAGACGATAGGCCCGTTTATGAAGCCGTACGTCTCTTCCAGGAATATCACGTCGGGCGATTGCTGGTAACGAACAACGGCTCTCCAACAGGAGTCATCACGCGAACCGACGTACTGCGCGAGATTCTCAATTCCGTGATGCTTGCGTGAAGCTTACACGTTTCGCGAGCCGCTTCGTTTCGTAATTTCGATGAGGGGATGACTGTCACTCTCTAGGATTTGAATATCTGCTAGCGATTTCAGTCCAACGTTCTGGGCCGTACGCTCCATACCCAAAAAAACGTCTCGATCCATTGTAATGATGTATGCATCGGCCTCTTTCAGTTTTAAGCGCTTAGCTGCGACTGCCCGGTGATGGCCGTCTACCAGCAAGATCTTATCGCGCTTCTGAATCACGATTAACGGTTCAGCCAGACCCTTCTCGAGCTCATATTTTCTGCCTTCAAGCTCGTCTGCAAATATCTTTGACTGCGTCGGTACCAGGTCAACAACCCTCACGCGGCCAAAGTGCTCTTCGACTTGGACTTTGTGAATCGTTCGTAGCGTGCGCATGAGCTTCCACACCTTGTCAGGTGTGGCCCGTTCAATCTGCGATCTAATGACGTCTGTGTTTGATATTATGCCAATTACGTGGCTCTTATCGTCGATTACGGGTAGCTTCTTGATGTCTGATCTAAACAACACACGCGCAGCGTCAAATAAGTCCATGTCGCGACGAGCAACGACTAAGTCTACTGACATGATATCGGCGACTTTGACCGAAGGATCACACAACAGGATGTCGAGTGATGAGACGTACCCAAATATCTTGTGGTCTTTGACCACCGGAAACCCGTCGTGTTTAGTGTTCTTTATAAGACTTATGACGTCTTTGACAGTGTCTGAAGCCGAAACAGTAACTACCTGGCGCGTCATGTAATCTTCGACTTTAAGAGAACTCATTTCCACGCATTACTGCGGTTTACAAGTAAATTAACCTAACTGCGGACCTGTAACAGGCATCGTCAGCTTCTGCAACGGTCGTTCGACAACGTTAATAAGCTTACGAAGCCTTTTTATCTTTATGCCAACAGGCGCGATCGTGTACGATCCTGCGTACAGAGACCACGACACGGGGGATCATATTGAATCTAAAAGCCGAATAGATGCAATTATGGAACGTATACGAGAAGATGAACAGGCAAGACGCGTTCAGATACTTAAGCCGTTTAAAGCGGCCCCCGACCAAGTAGGAGCTAATCATGACGTCCGATATATCGAGAGCGTGCGCCGACTTGCTGAAGCAGGGGGCGGCTGGCTCGATTTGGATACGTATTGTTCCCCAAGGAGCTATGAAGTGTCGCTCCTCGCCGTCGGAGGGGTCATTTGTGCAGTCGATGCCGTTATGGCGGACGTGCACAACGTGATGGCTGTTGTCAGGCCTCCAGGGCATCACGCAGTTTGGAACAAAGCAATGGGATTTTGCATCTTCAACAATGTTGCCTGCGCGGCGAAGTACGCCATCTCAAATAAAGATATCGAACGGGTCTTAATCGTCGACTGGGATGTGCATCACGGCAACGGAACGCAAGCATCCTTCTACGGTGATTCGCGTGTGTTGTATGTGTCGACGCACCAACGGCCTTTTTATCCAGGAACTGGCGATTTTGAGGAGGTAGGATCGGGAGAAGGCGAGGGTTTCACCGTAAATCTGCCGCTTCCGCCAGGCGTGAATAACGACGGCTTCTTCTATGCATATGACCACCTCTTCATTCCAATTGCACAACAGTTCGAACCACAACTCACCTTCGTGTCGGCCGGACAGGATATACACCACGCAGACCCAATCGGCGGCATGCTTGCCACCTCGAACGCCTTTAGAGGATTGACTGAACGGGTAAAATCTGTGACCCCCCAGGGACAGATCGTCGCCTGCCTGGAAGGGGGATATGATCTTCACGCCCTCGCTGATTCTACGCTCGCAATATGCGGATCGTTATTTGATCTCCCGACTCAAACGGAAGACGATGAATTCAACAGCGGAACATCGAAACACGTCAGCGATCGAGTTGAAAGGGCGATCAAGGTGCACTCAAAATATTGGGAACTTTGATTCTAGTCGCAATTGTTGAGCGTCCTGTCAAAATAGCGGGCTAGAAAAAGCTGCATCCGGTCGCTGCCGAGAAGCTCTTCGTCTTTGAGGATCTGAAACCCTTGTTCCATCGCGCGCACAATTGCTTTGCTCGAGCGCACGTTCTTGAACTCGGCTGCTACGTATTCGGGGAGCGTGAGATACGTGCGTCGAAGCTCAACGACGTAGCGGCCACCGTCTATGTATGGTCCTGACAACACGACAGGGTTGTTGACGTATTTCTTTTTGAACTTGTCAGCGTGTCGCTTTGAGTCGACAGGCGGGCCCTCGTGTCTTTGCACGGCCGGGAGTTGCGAAACTAGCATTTCAAAAAGCAAGACAGCCTCCCCCTTCTCGTAATAAATGTCGCCTCGCAGGGCCGAAAAGCCGCGTCGCGCCAACGCGATCAGCATGCCTTTGTGAGCCCGCTCGAGCTGCGGGTAAGCGATATCGTCGACGAGATCTGGCAAGTAAAACTTCACGCCAAACACGGTCGTTTTTCGTTTCTTGACAATGGCTTGGAAGGCGCGAGCGTCAAGGGGCCGGATCTGCTGGGGGAAAAAACACTCAATGCACGGGCTTTGCAGGAAGCTCCTTGCAGAATCAATTAAAATAGAAAAGCTATCTAGCGAGACTGCAGCAGCCACATTTCGATTTGTGTCTACTGGGTCGACAACCGCCAAAGGGCTGGCGAAACTGTTGCGAGCGTCTTCGCTGGTCAAGCTGATGCAGGTCCCCACTTTCCAATCTTGGGCGCAGGTCAGTACATTTACAAAGGAGCCAAATTTGATGACAAGGAGCTCACAGAGGTATCCAGAGAATCCTTTGGTTCGTAACTCTGCACCGTATACGCCCACCCCCTTTAAGAACTGTTTTAACAGCCTGACGTCATCTTGTCTCCCGTCGAGGTGCTCGGCTACGAATTGCTGATGAAATGGGGTCCTATCGACTGCTGAAAGTATTTGGCGCGTATTTTTGATTCGGTAGTGCGGCACGACATCAACAGCGAAACCGCCGCAACGAGCTTTCACATAAGGATGCTCGGCATAACCTATGATATAGCCTTCGACCGCAATTTCTTTTCCTATTTCCAATCCGTAGCGTTCAAGGTCTTCGCGCGAAGTGCTCGTGTCAAACCCGATGAATATGTCGATATCTTGATCGCCCTTTTGATCGCCCGAAATCCAGGTGTCTCGTGCAGCAGAACCAATTACTTCCACGGTCGCACTCAGATTTCTGCTTGCGATCGCGCTTTCTGCAGCGGCAATCACCTGTTGGGTAACTTTGTGCAGACGCTCACGCTCGCTTCGTGAAGGTCGTATTCGTTTTAGCACGTTCATTTGCACTCGGGTTAACTCGTTTTTCATAATTTGAATTCCTCGAGCGTATCATATATCGGGCCGTTAGGAGTCAATGTGCTTTTTTTTAGTTGAAAAGAGGAAACGCTGAGACGACCAACGAAAAGTGTTGAGAGGGGGGCCATAAGGTTAGCCAAGTCCTTCATTTCTGAAGGAATTGCCCGTTTAACTCTTCCTATGGTGATGTGCGGATCGAATCTCTTCTCTGCCGTGTATACTCCTCTCAATGATTCGACGATAAGGTGGTGCAATCTTTTTAGATCTGCAGAATCGCTTAGCCCTATGTGTATAACTCTCATTTTTTTTACGTTCGGAAAGGCGCCGATACCGTTGAGTGTTACACAAAACGGGTGAAATGAGACAGACCTTAATGCGTCGCGGATAGCTGAGAGTTCAGGAAGCGTGAGATTTCCGAGGAAGCTTAAGGTTATATGTGTCGCAAGTGGATGGACTACTTTCACTGATGAGAACTGGTGCATCTCTAGGGTCTCACGCTGAATCGTGAGAAGTCTTTGTCGTATCTCGTTATCGGGGTCAATCGCAATAAATGCCCTAACGCTCTGCATACGTCATCATAAATGATTTAATCCTTGACTCTAATAGTAATTCACTCAAGAGAGAAAAAATGAACGCCCCGCCTATTAAAAACCCCACGACTGCTGCCAAGTTCATTGTACTTAAGCCTGCAGGCTACCCAATGAAGAGCGAATTTGAATACCCAGAGGTAAGTGAACCGAGAGTGTTCGATCATTACGCTAAAGAGCAATGGTTTGGCGCTTCGGTAAAGAAGGGTGACTACTTGTTTGATCGCCGCATGTATCCAGATTTTGCTTTTGAAATCATTAACGTCGAACCTAAGCACGCGACGATCGGGAAATCAACCGTGGTTGTCGTAGAAGATACAGAGAACAGCATCCCCCAGGTGGCTGCAGGCATCCTATTCGACGACATTGTCGGACAACACGGGGCGAAGAAGAAATGCAAGCTAATCGAAAAATACTTGAAAGACCCTGAAAGCTTTGGCAGCTGGGCCCCTAGGAACATTTTGTTCTTTGGGCCGTCTGGAACTGGAAAAACAATGATGGCGAAGGCGTTATCTAGTTTAACAGATGCACCGATGCTTACTGTGAAATCAACTCAGCTGATCGGCGAGCACGTAGGCGAAGGAGCAGCGAGGATACATCTCCTTTATGCACGAGCCAAAGATCTCGCGCCGTGTATCTTGTTTTTCGACGAGCTTGACGCAATAGCGCTCGACCGAAGCTACCAAGAACTCCGAGGCGACGTCCTAGAAATCGTGAATGCCCTACTGACGGAGATGGACGGAATTGAGGATAGGTCCGGAATCTGCACCATAGGAGCTACTAATCAGTATGGTGCGCTTGACCGTTCCGTGAGAAGTAGATTTGAAGAGGAGATTGAATTCACGCTCCCTAACACAGATGAGCGACTGCAGATTCTCGTGAACTTTGCGAAGACGTTCCCAATCAAACTGCACGCGACGGTTGATTTTGTAAAAATAGCAAGCAAGACACAGGGCTTTTCAGGCAGGGATCTAGTTGAGAAAGTTTTGAAGATTGCGCTACACCAAGCGATGATTGATGAAACGGCAGTAGGGCCGAAGCATTTCGATTATGCTCTTAGTAAGATTCGAATAGAATCTCCTCCGAATATACTATTTGGCTGATATTGAGCAAGGTACATTTCATACATTTTGATTGAAGTTGGTATTTTGTGCAACTGAACCTGGATAACTTCGATAAGTCCATAGTAGTGCCGTTCTCGACTATTGATTGGCCCGGAAAAGCCTCAATGGTAGTATTTCTTCGCGGCTGCAACTTCAAATGTTGTTACTGCCAAAACTACAAGATTTGGGGCTCCGCGCCACCAATTAATGTGAACGGGTTGTTACGCGAAATTAGGCGAAATAGAGACTATATAAGTGCACTAATCTTTTCGGGTGGCGAGCCGACGCTCCGACCGAACTTACTACAGTTGTTAGCTAAAGAGGCAAAAAAAGAAGGCCTGCTGATAGGAATCGAGACAAATGGTGCATTTCCGGAGGTCTTGGATACGCTGATCGACGCTCAGTTGCTCGACGGGCTTTTTATCGATCTCAAGGCGCCCCTCTCCGATCCACTAAAATATGCACGAATCATCGGAATAGGAAACGCGAATCCATATGTCGAGAAGATTAGGAAAGCCATTAATATAGGCTGCGCAGCATTAGCTGCACACAAGATTCTGGACTTTGAATTGAGAACAACGCTTTTCAAAGGGTTGCTTAGCCAAGACGAAATCATTGAAATGGTCAACCAGTTTGAGGCCCGTTACGCACTTCAACAGGGCAGAGCTGAGATGTGCGTTCGAAGAGATCTGATTACATTAACGCGCGACGAAATCGTTGAACTCGCAGTTCAGTGTCGGCGCCCGCTTAGAATTCGAACCCGTGAGAAAGGCGACGAGGACATATGTTGAGCTTCCGCTCGAGCCTTGAGGGGACGGTTTGTTAATCATCGGGTTCGTGGGATTTCCTGGGTCGGGCAAATCCGAAGCAACAGCTGTAGCGCAGGCCCACGGGTTTGTGGTCGTCGCCATGGGCGACGCAGTACGATCCTATATGAGCGAGCAGGGAGTCGAGTTGAGTGAAAAAAACGTCGGCGCAATTGCAAACGAACTGCGTGCTCGAGATGGGATGGACGCAATAGCCCAAATGTGCATCCCAGCTGTCAGAGCGCTCCCATCGCAGAAGGTCGTGATAGATGGTCTTAGGGGAGTCGCAGAGGTGGATGCTTACAGGAGAGAATTCAATAACAATTTCAAACTCATAGCCATAGCTGCGAGGCCTGAAGTTAGATTTGAGAGGGTCAGGAGCAGAAGCCGCCCCGATGACGCACTTAGTCTTCAAGGCTTTGAAGAAAAAGACGAGCGCGAGTTAGCTTGGGGGCTCGAAGAAGCATTAAGTAAGGCTGACTGCCGCATAGCGAATGAAGGGAGCCTCGAAGAGTTTAAGTCTTCTGTATCCAAGGTGATTGAGCGACTATCGTCTCTTGCCGCAGCGACTGGTGTCGAGATAAGCTTGCGAACGCCAATCCACGAAACAGAGGTACAAGATAAAGTCGAACGCGCCATCCGGAACATATTTCCAGACGCAGCCTTGGAGCGCTCAAACAACCTAATAACTGGGACTAGTCACACGCTGGAGACATTTGCCAACCTTTTGCGAACCCAGCGAATTCGATCCGCGGCAAGCGTAGAGCTCATGAAACGAGTGTCATCCAACTCTTTTGAGTTCACGTTAAACAAGCAAGCGGCGCTAGTCGGAAAGGTAAACTTTTGGCAAGATCCGCTTGGGCCGATCTTCGTGCGTGTCGTAGCGCCTTTGCCTGGCAAGGTGATAGAAGCGATCACAGACGAGAGCAATAAATGAAGGTCTATTTTTCGTCCGCCCAAGTCGATCTTGAGCAGCTTGAGAATCTTAAGGATGTCGGCTTCCAAGGATGGGAAGTGATCGCGGAGGGGCCGCAGAAGCTGGATGACGACATGATCGCTTTGATTGATTATCTCAGGTCCTCCTATGACCTGGAGATTAGCGTTCACGCCCCATTTTCTGACTTGAACATCGCAAGCCTCAATGAGCCTATTTGGGGTGAAACTCTTAGGCAGATCAAAGCAGCGATAGAGGCGGTCGCAGACTATGCGCGTGTTTTTGTTATCCACCCCGGCTATATATCGCCCCTAGCGGCGTTCTGCCCGGATAAAGCGCTGCGCAAGAATAATGATGCACTGTTGCAGCTCACGCGTTGCGCGAGAGAGCATGGTGTCACTGCGACCATAGAAAACATGGCCAATGTGGAATTTCTGCTCGGTCGGTTTCCGGATGAAATAGCAGATATGCGTGTCGGGGGTTTGGGCTTCACTTTTGACGTTGGCCACGCAAACACAGCTGACGCAATAGACTCGTTCCTGCGAATTTCTGTAGACCACGTTCATCTGCACGACAATAACGGCCAAACCGATGAGCACTTAGTCCTCGGCTTAGGAAACATCAGCTGGAGTCGTGTAATGCGCGGACTGAGGCGGTATAAAGGTGTTTTCGTTTTGGAATCAAGAACATTAAATGAAGGCGTTCGAAGCTTGATGTATTTACAGCGCATTACCGTTTGAGGTGTTTGCCAATTGGATCGAGTCGTCTCTTAGTCGAGCCGATCCCTGTACGGCACCTCTATTTCGAGGAGATCTTCTGCGACGGATGTATTGCGGAAGACGAGTCGCGCCTCTTCCAACAACGGCGACACATTTGCGTACCGAGAGCTTATATGAGTTAGAATTAGCTTAACCACGTCCGCTCTGCGTGCTATCAACGCTGCTTCAGATGCCGTCGAATGGCCGACAGCTTTTGCGTATTCGTCTAGGTCTCCAGCTAGCGTTGCTTCGTGAATAAGTAAGTCGGCGTTTTCTGCTGCTTGCACAACCCGATCAGAAGGTCGCGTATCTCCTGCGTAGACGATTTTCCTGCCCGGACGCTTTGGTCCAATCACTTGTTCTGGCATTACAACGCGATCTCCGACAGGTACTGATTCGCCGTTTTGGAGGGTTTGATACAATGGTCCAGGCTTCAGTCCGAGCTCTTCTGCTTTTCTTCTGTCAAACTTGCCAGGGCGTTCGTGCTCTTCAAAAACGTAACCGCATGCGCCTATCCCGTGATCCACAGCGAAGACTCGTACGGAGAACGAGCCTAGTTCTATTATATCTCCTGGCGAGACTTCGACAAAATCTACCTGAAACTGGGGATTAATGAGTGCAAACAAGTTTGGAACACCCCCCCACCGAGGTCCATATATATCTAGCTTGTCGCTCCGATTCAGAAAGGACATGGTGTGAATCAGTCCTGGCAAGCCGAGGAAATGGTCAGCGTGCCAGTGACTTATGAACACAGACGACAGGTTGATTCCGGCACGGCAACGCATCATCTGGCGTTGGGTCCCTTCGCCACAGTCAAAGAGGATGGCGACGCCATCTCGCTTTATCAGTATAGAAGGAAGATTTCTAGCAACCGTTGGCATTGAGCCGCTCGTACCGAGAAAGAGTACCTTTAGCATAGTGCGGTAGTAACAGCTAGTTTGTAGTCGAAGTTTCGCTCCTCAGAGAAATTTACATCTTTGCGCTGAGTCGGCCAACGTGATGACGTGAGTTTTTTGTTGGCTACATACCTACGACATCACTCTTCTAACGTATTTTCTGACCAAAGGTTCGGGCACGGTGATGTTTCCTTGCATTTCGTTAATAGCAATCCACGTATTGATTGCCGTACAGACCTGCAGTGCTTGGTTCTTGTTTTTGACGTTTGCAAAGATTATCCTAGCGATGCTTGTCAGATTTGTAATGGTAAGGTCGTGCGATACTTCTATCATTCGCAACTGCGATGCGATCTGGTCCTGCAAATCATCTGCGGAATCACTTTCTTTTGCGTTTGGCGACATGGCTTGACTCCGAGTTCAACAGTAAAATGCAGCAATACTTTAAGCTTTCCGAAGAAAGGGTTCGACGTTAAAAATAGATATGAAACGCTGATATCCTGCTGAGCGGCGCTATCCGTGGAGACAAGCTGCTTATATCAAAATACGTGATCATCCCCCTTAGATTCGGCGCAGTCTGAGGAGCAGCTGACCGATGAAGAGCGAGAATATGCAAGAAAAGAGAAAAAAAACAAAAAGGCATCCTTCCAAATTAATCAGAAATCTATGAAATGGACAGCAAATAGCAATCTATGCTCTAAGCCAATGTGTTCTAACTCGCAATTCCGCTCAGGAATAATGTTTTGCGAAGTTCGTCAGGTATTGCTAGGAATCTTCTTTTCGTTTGAAGAACTGCTTTCGTAACTTGCGTTGAAGTTGCCTGTCCGCAATCATCTCAGCTTTTATTCACTAGCGTTAAGGTTAAAAAAAGACCAATCAGAGAGTCGATTCAGCGTGCGTGCTGTATTTCGTGTCTGTGCCGTTTCGTAGTCTATAGACTTCAGTGCTTCTCAGCCGAGCTGCAGCGCAACACCGGTGAAGAGGGGGCGCTCGCTAAGATCAAAATGAGACGTGATTGCGCTTCATCTTTCTCTCCAAAGTCTTGCGCTTGTAAAACGAGTTTAACGTGCAATTTAGGTGTATCTCATAAAAACCTTGGAAAAGTCAAGTAAGCAGCTTCGAGTGCCTTTTCACTCATCCCATCCTCCTGTGCTCAGAAAGAGCACTTTTTTGGCACATGAAGCTAGAGATTACGAGTGTGAGAGAGCTCGACTATGTCCGTGAGGTCGGCAAGAACCCTTTGCTGGCTTACACCATGCTGCACACCATTGACAAGTTTCAACGTACGCCGTGCGTCCCGCCCCAGATACTATCGAAGTTCAAAGGGTTAGCGCCAAAACACGAGGAGGCGCATTACGTGCTGACGCCATCACGATTTTACAGGATCCTGTTCCAAATTCACAAAGATTGCGAAAAAAGAAAACTGGAACTGCGGCTCCCGTATTATTGGTACAAGACAGGCCCTGTCGTGTACGGGCGGGGCGCCCCCCGAATCTTTGATGTGACGCGCGTAAAAAAAACTCAGCAAGTCACAGCTTCATTTGATCAATGGAAGGATACGATATTGATATTCGACGGTTACGAGTCGTCTTTTAGCGATGCGATCTTACTCACTTTAAACGTTGACATCTTAGCGCGATACACGAAACTTGACCTTATTTATGAGTACTCGCCGAGCCAAATGCACAAGGTTCTAGTCACCGCACTTAGCCAATTGCAGAACGCGGCAAAAAAGGAGGTCGCAGATGAAGGAGAGCTAGATAGTCTCTCTAGGCTGCTGGCTCGTGTGGTCGGTGAGGACTTTGACGATAGATACAGCGAGCTATACGTTCCCTTTGAGCGTGCAATCGATATGATTCAAACAGAACTGGCGCCCAGGCCTGACTTAGGATACGTTCGTCGTATCGCTGAAGAGGTGTGGAACGTTTTTGCATTAGGCCTAAGAGCGAAAGAAAATGCAAACGTAGATCAGAATGAGGTAAAAAAATGGAAAAACAAGTATATGCACGCGTTGACAGCTTTTTCTCTACAGCTTTCTAGTGTATGATACGCCTCCCGCGCGTTCTATTTTTTTGCCAGAGTGGACTCTTGATCCAGCCCAGCCGCTTGCTGCTACGCGTGAAAAGTGAGCAGATTTTGCGTTGCATCGCAAGCGGCCAATTCTCTTGGGATTTGGATCACACGCCGTTCGAAAGCCCGTAGTTTTTGGAGGTCCAATAACGTGCTCCAAGCGCTTTTCAGGCATTCTAGCAGGCCTTGGGTTCCAACAAGTGCAAAATGGGGCTCATGTTCTTGTAGCTGAAAAAGGTCATTCTATTGGGTGCACGCATGAACGGTAAAGAAGAAGAGAAAGAGGAGTACTACAAAGGCAAAGAAGTCAAGGGCAAAACAGAAAAGAAGAAGGAGTACTATAAACGCGAGGAAGTGAAAGGCGAGAAGTAGTCTGCGAGGTGTTAGAACATATGCCCGCCGCCTACTTGTCAGTTTCGTTCAAACGTCAAGAAACGAGGTATGGCTGGCTGGTAGTTGACTGGGTCAAAATGCTCCAGTTCGCTGGGCTCTATTGGGACGCAGACTCTTGATATCATCCCGTGCAGAGTGTATGGAAGTCGTATTAGTTTGATATTGCCGGCGGTGACCCATTCGTCAATTGGGAACCTTCGTGCATAAGCGTTCGCTAATGAATTTCGTTCTGCACGCGTTAAGTACGTAGCATCGCGGTCTAGCACGTGGATGTGAAAGCCGCGCCCCGAATAGACAATGCGCAGATTGGAATACGTTTGTTTAAGCTCGCGATACATCAACACTGTTTGCTTTCTCAAGATCTTGAACTCTATCAAACATAGCATGCGCCCCTGATGCGCCTTCATCTTCTGATCTAGGTCGCCGTGGACTGGACAATATACGTTTTCGGGGTCCAAATCGAAGACAAGTTCTTGTCCGACGTAATGCTTGCAGGGAAGACACTTGTCAGCCTCGTAGCAGTCCGGGCAGCCTCTGCATATTTCAAGATCTTCATAGTGATTCGTGTCATAGTAGACCCCTTCGGGAAGATATTTCGAGAGGTATTCTTGCAAACCTCGCAAGTTGCAATAATCATCAATCACGACCACGTCGTCTCTAATGTCCTCAAATTGTTTGAGATAGATTTGGGTATACTTGCCAACCAAGAATGAGATCACTGTGTTTTTTCGGAAAGGCTTCCAACGACGTAGCGCTTTCCCATTGAACTCGTTGCAGTAAAATTGGGCTCTTTCGACCAGCGAGGAGTATCGCATGCCTCGTGGCATTTTGTACTTGTGCTTCTTCACGTGGTCAGGCTCCGTTAAAATAACGAATACAAACACCCATGCCGCTGCGCTAGGCATAGGAAACAGCAGAAAAAGGTCGCGCAGCGCCCTGCGACTGTGCAAAAAAGCTATCGGCGCTCTTATTGGAGTTTGAGGGGCGCCCCCTCTTTGAGCGATTTCATGATAATATCTGTTTGAATTATCTCAAGTGGGAGATCAGCTATCTGGGTGTTGATCAAACTTTTAAGCTGGGAGTAGTCGTGAGCCGCAACAGTGAACCGCAAATTATGGTCGCCGCTGACGTGGTCTATCTGAAAAACATTCTCTAATTCTGCCAGTTTTTTAGACAAAGAGTCGAGCTCTTCCAAATGAACCTTTGCAAAGAGGCGGGCACAACAATGCAATCCCACTTTTCCTCGGTCGACTATTGCTGAATATCCCTTTATTACGCCTTCATCTTCCATTATGGATATCCTGTCACGTACTGTTGATTCTGACCTGTTTATCGCTTTGGCGATATCTTTGTATGTCATCCTTCCATCTTGCTGCAAGAGATACAGTATTTTTTTGTTCATTTCATCTATGCGCATTAAGGACACCTCTGCGAAGAACAAATTGAATTCTCAAAGAGTTGATAAATACCTATGTAGCGAAATTTTTTTGTTACGCTTTTCTAAGTCACACTCTGCACAATAGCAAATCGCTGAGCAGAGACGTGCGCGCCGCATATCGCTTTGCTATGTCTTTCAGCCGCGAAACTTAGGTGGCCTTCGTCAAGAGAAGTTTGAAGGAGACGCCAAAAAACGTATGTAGTGACAGAGCTCAATATGGCAAGCATGTCTGAATTGAGCGCTTCGCAAGCACAGGTCCTTCACGACAGAATTGTTAGAAAAGCAGGCGAGACCATATTTAAAAAATACAAAGTTGTCATGAATATAACGGGGAAAAACGTTGCTAGCATCTCTAACGTGTACCCGGATCTCCTCGCCTATGACGTTTATAGCGTTAAGCCATTTTTAGCAAGCGATACGCCCGCACTGATTTCGGAAGTAGAGGTTGGGGCAGAGATAACGGACGAGCTCGTTGCGAAATGGCTCCAGCTGAAGACCTTAGACGTTGACCGAATCGTTTTGATCATGCCGGAAAAAACGAGAAGCAGAGCGGAAGACACGCTTAAGAAACTTGGCCCAAAATTCGAATTGCACTTCTTTGACAAGGATCTACGTATTAGTTAGTAATGAGCGGCGCCTTCCAAGGCGCTGGGTCGAGGCCTGCGGTGGACTCAGTTCTCTTGCATTTGGTGGCCTTTCATTGAGATTGCTATAAATATGTGAGCGCAATATTGTGATCGTGTGGCTCGTAGCAGAGGGCATTATGTTGATGGGTAAAGTGCGCTATCGCTGTGACAAAGGGTCTACAACTATAGTAATTCCTGCAAAATGCATAGAGACGTTTTGCATAGGAAGCGCATTTCCACTAAACAAATCATCCGGGAGCGTTTCTACAATCATCAAAGAAGAAACGATAAGGCTGGTCGAAACCGCAGGAGCGGAAGAAGTAACGTGTGGAGGCGTTGTCGGAACCTATACCCGGGATGAAGACAACGTAGAAGTCTCTTTGCCCATTCGTGTGTGCGAGACGGTATTTAAGACAGAAAATTACGAGGGAGAACTAAGAATCGAGCTCGTCGGCAGCGAAATTGTTGTTAGCCCGGTGTAGGCGGCGTGCTTCAATTTGTAAGCTCATAAGCGTACACTTGAGTTCTCGCGACATCCGCTGACGAAATCGGGAAATTGCCACGAGGTATGTCTATTTCGAAAGGCGCGGTCTTTTCAGAATCTGCCCGTTGCGAAATGCCTACGAAGACACCGAGAACGTTTCCGTCTTTTTTATAGAGCGCTGCCGCTACGACAGAGGAGTTTACATTTTGAGCCCCTCCGTTGTATACCTCTCCGCTGATACTGATCGTCTTTTTTGAAAAAATGGTTTTGTCATTCTCAATTGAAAGCGGGTACGGGTCGACGTTGGAGAGCTTGTATTCGGGGAATATCTGGTACAAGTCGGGTTTTTCCGCTGTTTGCGCGACAGGCCGGCTCGCCTTACTCGCAGTAGTGTTTCTCGCATTGCGCAGCGGCAATGACCTTATTGAGGCCAATGCTCGAGCCGCGAGAGTAGTGTTCGCATTGGATGTAACAGGTAACATTTTGATCATGAAGGGGCTCGTCTCTCCAGGCATAATTGTCGCATTAATTCCTGTTTGAGGGGCCCCATATCCTCGCTCGTCTGTCGTATTGTTTGCGTATCCTTCGGCTTGAAGGCTGACATTTATCAGGTTCTGCGTGCCTACGTTTTTGATAATCCCTGTCAGATAAGACGTCCCGTTGTAATTGTAATGCTGAGTATGCGTGACGTTTACCGGATAGATCGCAGGGCTTGTCGTATCATTGCTGGGTTGCTTGGTCAGACAACCGGCGAAGCTCACTGTTATCGCCAAAGTAGCGAGAATCAGCAATGCACAAGCGCGTATCAAGATTGGGGGTGCCATAGCCGTATTATTGATCTTCGTGGAAACCGCGTTTGCTAGTCGACGATCTTGCTTATGGACAACTCCAGAATGTCCTCAGCGCCGTGCTGCTTTAGCTTCGGAATAAGCTCGTTAATCTGCTCTTTGGCCACCACCGATTCTACAGCGTAGTAATCTGTGTTGTATAATTTGGCGACGCTGGGGGCTTTCATCGTAGGCAAGATCTCAATGATTTCTTCGAGCTTGTCTTCAGGGACATTCATCTTAATCAAAGCCCTGTTCTGGGCATCTATGGCACCTAGAATGAGCGTCTTGATATCGTCAATGGAGCGCCGCTTTGCCTCGTAGCTTGCTTCGTTGGCAATCAGCACAGTTGATGATTCAAGAATAACGTCGATCACCTTGAGACCACTCCTCTTAAGGGTCTCGCCTGTCTCGGTTAACTCTACTATACCATCCATGATATCTGGGACTTTAGCTTCTGTAGCGCCGTACGACAAGAATATGTCAACGGAAATTCCCTTCTTCTCGAAATATTGCTTTGCCAAACGTGGATATTCTGTCGAAATCCTGCTGCCTTGCCTCAAATCAAACGGAGAATTCGCCGGCGATTGTTCGTGGACTGCGAGCACGATCTTGACCTTTTCAGACGCGGTTTTGCTGTATGGCAGCTCTGCGATGATACGTACGTCACTACCCGTCTCGCGTACCCAATCCAATCCAGTTATGCCAAGATCAAAATAGGCTGCCGCAACATATTGAGGGATCTCTTGAGGCCTCAGCACTTTCACGCTACTTATTCTGAAATCCTTGATCTTCGGATTGTAGTCCCTCGGGCTTTTTCGAACAACTTCTAGGTCTGCCAGCTTTAAGAACTTGATCGTTTGTTCCTCTAAGCTGCCCTTGGGTATCACAAACTTGATCTCACCACTCATTTGAATTAGCTATGAGTCTTTGGTATTTAAAATTCATTGGAATTGCTTTGCAACCTATAGCTGCCGGACTTGGCGGCTTTTTGCTTGAAAGTGCTAACTCATACTTCAATAGTGTAAATGATGAGCAATAGGCCGTTCTGGCTCTTTGCACGTGCTCTGTGCCAGGTTTCTCGTGCAATCGAGAAGAAAATTTTTAAAGGCGGAATGCGGTGGTAAGTACAGAGACTCGCCAGGCCAAATCATGCTGTTGCGCAGACCCAAGTCGGCGAAAGAGAAACCACCAGCAAAGTACCATATTTCGGACGACGACTATTACTGGCTCGCCTCCCGCTTTTGTCAGAATATGATGGCATTCGTTCTTGCGGCTACCAGATTTGACGAGGATAAATCCGCTTACTTCGAGTACTTTTTCATTGATTTCCTCGACAGGCGAGGCATAAGTTACTCGATCGTTAACGTGGATGAAACAAACAAGAAGCTGTGCATCATTAAGCCGTGGGAAAAACACACTGCAAAATAGGAGCGCCGAGGAAGGGATTTGAACCCCTGCGAGGCGAAAGCCTCACCAGCTCTCATTGAACCTAAAAGGAACGCTCAAGGCTGGCGCCGTAGTCCACTTGGCTACCTCGGCCGTCAACTCATCCGCTACAATTGCTTCGGCTCGCACATTTTTCAAGCGAAATCATCCTGAATGGGCGAGACCCTCAGCCTTCCAGTACTATCTCGATGTTGATATCTTTCGGGACTTGTATTCTCATGAGTTGCCGAAGCGCCCGCTCATCAGCATCAAGATCGATAAGTCGTTTGTGGACCCGCATTTCCCAGTGCTCCCACGTGGCAGTCCCTTCGCCGTCGGGACTTTTTCGCGTCGGTACCCTAAGCCTTTTCGTAGGAAGAGGAACCGGTCCGGACAGGTTGACCCCCGTCCTGTCGGCTATGCTCTTCACTTGTTCACAAACGTGATCAAGCATTTCCGGGCTCGTGCCTGACAGCCTTATTCTTGCTTTTTGCATTCAATCTCGTGACGTCACCGAGGGACTATGTCGATGCACATGCCCGCTGCGATAGTTTGCCCCATGTCCCGAATAGCAAAGCGACCCAATTGCGGTATCTCTTTTACCTTCTCTATCACTAACGGCTTTGTCGGCCTTACTTGGATGATAGCTGCATCGCCTGTTTTGATGAAGTCCGGGTTGGACTGTTTGACCTGACCAGTTCTGGGATCAAGCTTTGCCTTGATTTCCGTGAAGGTGCATGCCACCTGCGCAGTGTGCGCATGGAAAACGGGCGTGTAGCCCGCAGTTATCGCACTTGGATGCTGCAAAACGACGATCTGGGCCGTAAATTCCTTTGCGACACTTGGTGGCGTGTCTTGGTGACCGGTAACATCGCCGCGCTTAATATCCTTCTTAGCAACGCCCCGGACGTTGAAACCTACGTTATCACCTGGAACTGCCTCTGGAATCTCTTCGTGATGCATTTCTATTGATTTAATTTCCCCTCGGACATTTGCGGGCTCGAATATTACCTTGTCTCCCCGCTTCATTATGCCCGTTTCGACTCTGCCAACCGGCACCGTTCCGATACCTGAGATCGTGTATACGTCCTGTATGGGTAATCTGAGAGGCAACTTCACCGGTTTTTCAGGAACTTTGAACTTGTTGATCTCCTGTAACAATGTCTCACCGCTGTACCACGACATGTTGTCACTAAGTTTGGTTACGTTATCACCTTTAAACGCGGAAACTGGGACATATTGAACGTCCGCTTCTTTGTACCCGACTGTTTTCAGTAGCTTTCCTACCTCATCTTTGACCTCATTGAACCGCTTCTCGCCATAATTTGAAGCATCCATCTTGTTGATCGCTACGATCAGCTGATTGATTCCGAGCGTCCTTGCAAGGAAGACGTGCTCTTTTGTTTGAGCCATCACACTGTCGGGCGCTGCAACCACTAATATTGCAGCATCAGCCTGCGATGCTCCGGTGATCATATTCTTTACGAAGTCACGGTGACCGGGACAGTCGACGATAGTGAAGTAGTAGTTTTCTGTATCGAATCGCTGGTGTGCTATGTCGATCGTGACGCCGCGTTCGCGTTCTTCCTTGAGCGAGTCCATTACCCAGGCAAACTCAAAGGATCCTTTGCCCTTTGCCTCTGCTTCTTTCTTGTATGACTCAATTATGTGCGCGCCGACATTGCCAGTCTCGAACAACAGCCTTCCAACTAACGTGCTCTTGCCGTGGTCAACGTGACCTATCATTGCCAAATTCAAATGGGGCTTTTCAGCCATTTTTCTTCTTTCCTCCTTTCAGCCTATGAAGTCGTGTGGTTTTGGCAGCTCAGCTTTTAGGCCTTTTCTCTGCCTTATCTGTTTTACTATCTCTGGTTGTAAGCTTTGCGTCAACACCTCAAATCCCAGGAATTCCGTGCTCCATATAGCGCGTCCTTCTGTCGCGGATCGTAAATCTCCGGCAAAACCGAACATTTCGGCGACTGGGGTTTTACCAACTACAACTACAGTGTCGCCTTCGGAGTCGATATCCAGTATTTGACCGCGCCTTCCTTGTATTTGTTGCGTGGCGCTTCCCATTAGGCTTTGGGGGACGCTGATAAAAACCTTCTGCATCGGTTCAAGTACCACGTCCTTGGCCATCAGGATAGCCGCGAATATCGCTTGTCTGACGGCAGGTATGACTTGCGCAGGACCTCGATGGACTGCATCTTCGTGCAGGGTTACATCGACTAGTTTCACTTTTATGCCCTCACAGGGTTCTCGTGTTAGTGGTCCGGTCTTCATTGCTTCCCGGAATCCCTCTATGATCAGTTCCATCGTTTCACGCAGATATTGGATGCCTTTGGTCAGGTCTAGCAGAAGGTTTGATTCGAAGACATCGGCGACGTTTCGCGCTTCATCTTTTTGGAGGCCAGCTTCCATCAAGATCGCTCGCCGTTCAGTCTCCGGAGCGTTCATGTTGATGGCGCCCTCTTTTAGCAAAGCAATCACATCGCGCGGTAACGCTTCCACTTCGAAGTAGAACCTGTTATGACGGTTCGGAGACTTGCCCTCGACGGGTCCCGCACGGCCTTGAACTGTCTCTCGATAGACTACAATCGGTTCTGACGTGGTGATTTGTACGTTTTTATCTCTTTCGATTTTGTGGGCGATTATTTCGAGGTGCAGTTCGCCCATGCCAGATATCAGGTGTTCTCCAGTCTCTTCATTGATCGTCACCCGCAGCGTCGGATCCTCCTTAGAGACTTGCCGCAGGACTTCAACGAGCTTAGGTAGGTCTTTCATGTTCTTGGCTTCGACCGCAACAGTAACTACTGGTTCACTTGCGTGTTTAATGCTTTCAAAAGGAGCAGTGGCTTTTAGAGAAGAAACGGTAGAGCCCACTATCGCATCTCGCAGTCCCGTGACGGCCGCGATGTTACCTGCCGGAATTCGCTCAACTTCGATCCGCTCTGCACCCATAAATATGCCAACCTGTTGAATTCGATTTTTGTTTGGCATGCCTGAAATTGCAAGCTCTTGTCCGCGTTCTAGGGACCCCGAGAAAAGGCGCCCTGTAGCGACTTCGCCTGCGTGAGGGTCGATAGATATGTCGGTAACCATGAGCCCTACGGGACCGTGCTGGTCGCAACTCAGCATCGCTTTGCCCTCATCCGAGTTCTTGTCTCCGTGCCATATCACAGGAACGCGTTGCCTTTGTGCTTGCAGCGGATTCGGAAGGTGTGTGATGACCATATTTAGTACTATTTCATGAAGCGGGCTGCGGTCTGCAAGATCTTTTTGCTTGTTATTTGCACAGTATTCATATACATCTTTGAATGTGATTTTCGTTTTTTCCATTTGAGGGACGCTTAAAGCCCAGTTGTACAGAGCGGATCCGAACGCAACAGAGCCATCATCGACCTTCACTTTCCAGCCCTCATTGAACTTCTTCTCGCTCATCCCCTTGATCAACTTGTTCACGTGATTGATCAGATTGACGAACTTGCCCATCATAGCCTGCGGATCCAGTTTGAGCTCGTTGACAAGCCTGTCGACTTTGTTAATGAAGAGAATTGGCTTGACATTCTCCTTTAGCGCTTGTCGCAAGACTGTTTCTGTTTGAGGCATCGTCCCTTCAACGGCATCGACGACGACGACTGCTCCGTCAACCGCCCGCATGGCCCGTGTGACGTCTCCCCCGAAATCGACGTGCCCCGGCGTATCGATGAGGTTGATTAAGTACTCGTTGCCAAGAAACTCGTGAACCATCGAAACGTTCGCTGCGTTTATTGTGATACCTCTCGCTTGTTCTTCTTCGTCGAAGTCCATGAATAGTTGCGTGCCAGCCAGTTCCTTTGAAATCATACCTGCTCCGGCTAGCAGATTGTCAGAAAGTGTAGTCTTACCGTGATCTATGTGCGCCACAATCCCTATGTTGCGTATATTTTCGGGTCGGTCCATGAGCGTCGTGACACGCTCAACCATTTTTTGCCTGCTTACCATGTGCTTCGCCGAAAATACTGCGCTATCGTGCTGCCTTAGCTACTCGTTCTTTTTCTTCTTTCTTGCTTATCGAGAAGCTACGTACGTCATTCTTTGCAGCAGCTATGATCTCTGATGCGAGGCAATCATCAAAAGTGCGTTTACTTTTAAATGCTGTCTTTTTGGCGCCTTGCGCGATGTACATAAGCGCCAAATCGACACGCCGCTGAGACGCGGTGTCGACAGCTTTTGGGACCGATATACCGCCGTATTTCAACCGCACTGTCTCCTCCCGTGGTCCTGCATTTTCGACGGCTTGAATGAGCAACTTCACTGGGTTCTCCTTTGTGCGCTTGTTTATGGTTTCGAATGACTTTTTTATAATGCCATACGCCTTGATTTTCTTTCCGGTGTTGCCTTCTCCACGCATGAGTTTGTTGGTTAGCCGCTCGACGATAGATAAGTTAGACTTGTTGAATTGCTGGTGCGCGTGTCTTCCGCCGGTGAGAATCGCTGGTGATTCAAAGTGAACATATCGCTTTATACCTGGGTCTTCAACGTGAATCTCGGCAATCTCCCACTTTCCGAAGAGTAAGCTATTGTTGCCTATTGGCATGTTCTCTACCTTACTGGTTTTTCTTTTCTGCCGCGGACCATTTCTTCAAGAGAAACGTTGTTCACCTTTATGACCTTAAACCGGACGCCCGGGATATCGCCCATTGAGCCACCCATTCTGCCGCCAATCCCTTCTACGGTTACCTCGTCGTGCTCATCGATGAAGTTCGTCGCTGCTACCCCGGGACAAAAGGCAGTTACCTGTCGTCCGTTTTTGATCAGTTGGATTCTTACGCACTTGCGTATAGCCGAATTTGGCTGCTTCGCTTCAACGCCGACTTTTTCAAGCACGATTCCCCGTGCTTGCGGTGCGCCTTCTAACGGGTCCGCTTTTTCGTCCAGATGGAGTACGCGACGGCTGAAGTTTTTGTCGCTCCATCGAAGCGCTTTGTGGTCTTTTTTCAGTTTGCGTGCCGAATAGATGCCTCTTCCCATGATGACTCCTCGTTTGAAGGAATTACTGAATAATCACGTCTTCCAGGCCGTAGTGCCTTTGAGCAAGCACTTTTGCTTTTTGAATGTTTCTGCCGTTTTTTCCAATCGCTATTCCACGATCCTTGGACATGACTTCAACGTAGGCGAGTTTCCTGTTCTGTTTTACAACGAGTTGTACTTTCTTCACGAAAACGGGTTGAAGTGCATTGGCAACGAACTCGTCGACTTCATCGGAGTACTCAACTATTTCGATGTGCTTCCCTATTGATTTTTTCACTTTGTTTATGTTGTTGCCATTCTTGCCGATCGCGAGGCCCATATCCCCTTTCTTCACGACGAATATCACGCGATCGTTCTCGTCGTCGACATAGCAATCACGGGCGATTGCTCCGGTTAAACTCTCAAACAAGGCTATGTAGCGTATCCCTTCTGTTGTGAGCTTAACTTCTGTCATTATTTATCCCTTTTTCCCTTAGAGACATAATATCTGAAGATCCTGGATCGACGATGGAAAGGGCGGATATGGTGAACGGCTTTCCACAAACTGCTCCCAATTCTACGCTGTTGACCTTGAGACTCGCCGTAGACACACTGCTTGATAATATTATATCGCGAAACCTCTGCGGACAGTTAGAGGCTAGGATAACCAACTGGGCGTCGCCTTTATGAATTGATTTAAGAGTATTCTTTGCGCCTACCGAGACCGTTCCGTCTCTTATTGCCGTTCTTAAGGATTTAGCGATATCTAGCTCCATTTTTGCCTCAGAATTTATACTTTGCTCGTTCTTGCGACTAACCGAACGTCGCCAGTTCCGAGTAGAATAGGTTGGCCCACAATCACGTTCTCGGTGACCCCTACAAGGTCGTCTATCTCGCCTCGGACAGCGGCATCGAGCAAGTGATTTACGGTGACTTCAAAAGCAGCTCGCGACAGCACACTCGTTTTTTCTCCTGCAATACCATGCCGCCCAATCTGTTTCACTTCGCCATCAATCGTCATCATATCTGCCACAAGCATTATATGCCTAACATCAACTGTCAGTCCCTGCTCACGCAACGTGCTCATTGCCTCTTCAATGATGGAATTTCGGGCTGCCTCGATTCCGAAAACCTCAGCCATCTCGTTGATGTTATTGGTCTTCGTTCGGGTCGCGTCGATGTGCGCTAGAGGTATCACCTTCTTTAAAGACGAACCCTCTGTGTAGAGAACGTACTCCTCGCGTTCTTTTCGTACGACGACCCGTTTAATATCGTCGATGCCTTTAATGACCATTGTCCTAACTTTTTCTACGATTTGAAGCAGCGCCCTGTAGCGCTTGACTGAAGGGCTTAATACGACGTTAGATCCGTCTGCGCGAACATCGACATCCTGAAGCGCCTGAAGTTTAGTCACAACAGCGTCTAAATCGACACGCCGCTGTTGCAGAATCCGATCATCAAATTCTAGATAGATTTGCATCTCATCCGTATCAGTAAGGATATCTGCAATGTCGCTCACTCGTGTCGCTTCAATCTCCCAGCCAAGTTGCAGGGCTTTATCTCTGTCATTCGCGCTCTCGGCATCGAGATATATCGTCATCATCGGTGTATCAGGTACTTTTCGAGCGTCGACTATTTCTATGAGCCTCGGAAGTCCAAGCGTAACATTGATGTCAGCTACCCCTGCATAGTGAAAAGTCCTCATTGTCATTTGCGTTCCGGGTTCTCCGATTGATTGGGCTGCGATCGTTCCAACTGCCTCGCACGGTTCCACTTTTGACCTTGCGTACACGTCTTGCGTCGTCTGAAGTATTTCAATGATTTCGTTTTCGGACAGCTGTAAGCTATTTAATTCTGTAAATAGATCGTTTTTTACGTTCAAAGGCAATTTAAGTCCACTTATTGCTTCTGGAAGATCCATAGAACTCACCCGCTTCCATGTTTTTCAATGACGCTCTGTACGATTTTCTGCACGTTGACGGATTTGCCGTAGTCACTTTTGGTGGGGTCAATGCCGTCTTCACCATAAACAAACTGAACAACTCTCTCTCCGGATCGCACTGTCCCGTCATATTCCACTTCCAAGTCTTGAAGCGCGTTTATGAGCCGTCTTTGGAGGTATCCAGACTGAGACGTCCTAACAGCGGTGTCTACAAGCCCCTCTCTTCCTCCAATAGCGTGAAAGAAGAATTCTGTCGGCGTCAGGCCTTTCTTGTAGCTCGACCTGACGAAGCCGCGCGCATCAGCGCCAAGATCGCCCTTTCGAAAATGAGGCAGCGTCCTGTCGTAGTATCCTCGTCTGATCCGCTCACCTCTCACTGACTGTTGGCCTACGCTGCCGGCCATCTGCGTAAGGTTCAACATTGACCCGCGCGCTCCGGAAACAGCCATCACGACAGCCGAGTTGTCTAGTGCTAGCTCGCCTGCAAATCCGAGGTTCTTCCCCGCGATTTCTCCCGCCTTGTCTCTTGCGCGACCGAGTTCTTGCATTATTTTCATCTCTAGAGTTTCGTTGAGCGTCCGACCGGGCATGGATTCAAGTTCTCCGACTTCATAAGCATTTATTAGCGCCTCGACGCGCTCTTCCGCTTTTTCTATGATTTCTTCTATCTCCAATTGTGCCTGCTGCGAAACTTCCTCATCATCAATGCCGAAGCTGAACCCGAACTTCATGATGCTTCTTATCGCAAGCTTGGTTGCGTTATCCAGAAATCGCGACGCCTCTGTAAAGCCAGTATCATGGTATTCCCTGATTATTCCATCCAGTATTGCGCCGCTAAAGGCCCCAATTGATTTTTCATCAATTAGGCCACAAATCAAGTTCCCTGCTTCAATCTTGACGTATGCGTCTATTTCACACTCAGTTTTGAGGCATACTCCATGCATGACGCATTTCTTAGCTTTTAGTGTAAGGTTCAGCCGCTCTGGGAGTATTTGACTGAACACCTGCTTGCCGCTGTAAAAGGCTACGCCTTGTTCTAAGATTGCAGGTTCTGGGAGTGGTTTTTCAACGGTGCACTTCTTGAGAAGCTCGTAGACTTCGCTTTTCGTAAATTTAGAACCTTTTTGTGTAAGCAAGAAGAGCCCCGAGATATGGTCGTGTATGCCGCCAATGATCGGGCCGCCGAACCTTGGGGAAAGGATGTTCTCCTCCACCTGCATAAGGATGCGCGCTTCTGCGCGCGCTTCTTCGGTTTGCGGCACATGCAGGTTCATTTCGTCTCCGTCGAAATCGGCGTTGTACGGTGGGCATACGGCGGGGTTTAGTCGAAAAGTCTTGAAAGGCATCACTTTGACTCTATGGGCCATGATGCTCATCCGATGTAGTGACGGCTGTCGGTTGAAAAGGACAATATCCCCCTCCTTTAGCTGTCTTTCGACGACCCATGCATTTTCAACTGTCTCAGCGATCTCGTCTCCGTTCTTTTCCGTAATCTTCACGCGTCTTCCGTCAGGTCGCTTTACATAGTTGGCCCCAGGGTGGTTAAGCGGGCCGCGCTTGATATATTCCTGCAACTCTCCAATATTGCGCTGCGTCACAATAATAGGCACAGTCATCTCACGGGCGATAGTTTCAGGAACGCCGACTTCATTGATACTGAGGTTGGGGTCAGGGGAAATAACAGTTCGTGCTGAGAAGTTCACCCTTTTACCCGAGAGGCTCCCTCTGAATCGCCCGTCTTTGCCTTTGAGTCTTTGCGACAGCGTTTTCAAAGGCCTCCCGCTGCGATGTCTTGCAGGGGGCACTCCTGACACTTCGTTGTCAAGAAATGTGGTGACGTGATACTGCAAAAGTTCCCAAAGATCTTCGATAATAAGTTGCGGTGCGCCTGCCTCACGATTTTCTTGAAATCTCTGGTTTATTCTGATGATGTCCACGAGCTTGTGCGTTAGGTCATCTTCGGATCGTTGCCCATTTTCGAGCGTGATCGAGGGTCGTGTAGTTACAGGCGGCACGGGCAAGACTGTTAGTATCATCCATTCCGGACGTACGTTAATGGCGTCGAGACCGAGCAGCTCAATGTCGCTATCTGGTATTCGTTCAAATCTATCGCGGATATCTGCCGGCATCAATTTGTGACTATCTTCAACGTAACGAGTCGGCTTTTCGTACTTTATCTCCTTCTGCTGTTCCGCACAGTAGGGGCACGTGATTGCTTTTCGCGCCTCTTTGATGACATTTTTGACAGTCTCTTCAGTGGAGTAATTCTTGTCCTTCAGTTCGTGCATTTTGAGCAGGAATTCGTGCTGCTGCATGTCATCAAGCAACAAGTGTCCGCAGCGGCGACATGTGGCTCTAAGTATCTTCCGTATAAGCTTTGCAAATCCAACGTGGACTACCGGAGCGGCGAGTTCTATGTGGCCGAAGTGGCCAGGGCATTCGCCCGCACGCTGTGCACAGGTCTTGCATCGAAGGCCGGGATCGATGACTCCCAGTCGCGGATCCATAAGACCCATTTCAATGGGGAAACCGTCGTCATCATAAGTGTCCGCAGTGATAACTTTCGTTACACTCATCTTCCGATATTCTTTTGGTGACAGCAATCCAAATTTGATTTTTCCGATTCGTTTAGGGCTGCTCATCTGATCCTCCTGATTAGACCGCGTCTTCCAATTCAATGCGGGGGGCGATACCAAGAGCCTTCATTTCATCCAGCAACAATTTGAAAGCGTAGCTCATTTCAACTTTGTAGATATCGGTATCTGCTCCGCAATTAGGGCAATAGACCACGTTACGACGTTTATCAAAAGTGGCTATCATCCCGCACGCCGTACATACGTACTCTTCCACTTTGTCCGATTCGTCGACGAGTCGCTCTTTCAGCGCCAAAGCTGCGCCGTGACCTATCATCACATCACGCTCCATCTCGCCGAACCG
>DASPOC010000013.1:0-14271 GCA_035626195.1 Bathyarchaeia archaeon
AGCGTGGTCACATCACCGGCGTCAATACCAAGTTCTCTTGCTTTGAGCACTCTCCGCATGATCTTCCCGCTTCGCGTCTTGGGAAGGGCTTGCACGAAGACGATCTCTCCGACCACAGCAACCGGTCCTAGCTCGTGTCGCACGTGCTTCTTAAGCTCATCCATCAAGTGCGCATCACCAGCACGTCCTTCTTTGAGGATGAGAAACGCTTTGATGACCTCGTTTCGTAACGGGTCGGGTTTCCCGATGACTGCGGCCTCTGACACCGCAGCGTGGCTGACGAAGGCAGATTCCACCTCGCTCGTTCCGATTCGATGACCGGCGATCTTGAGCACGTCATCGGCCCTCCCTTGAATCCAGAGGTACCCGTCCTCGTCCTTTCGCGCAATATCCCCTGGGCAGTACACGCCTCCTGGTATCACTTCCCAGTACGTTTTCACGTACCGTTCAGGGTCTTTGTAGAGCGTCCTGAGCATCGAAGGCCACGGCGTGGTTATGATGAGAAATCCCCCCCTTCCTGGAGGCACCAGTTTCCCTTCCTTATCGACCACGTCTGCGCGGATCCCCGGTAATGGCTTAGTCGCTGATCCGGGTTTCAGCGGAGCCGTCGGCAACGGAGATATCATGAAGCTTCCCGTTTCGGTTTGCCACCATGTGTCCATGATCGGACAGCGCAATCCTCCGACGTGTTCGTAGTACCACATCCACGCCTCGGGGTTGATGGGCTCGCCGACTGTGCCGAGTATTCTCAGCGACCGCAAGTCACGACAATGGGGCCACTTGTCGCCAAACCGCATCAAGTGCCGAATAGCCGTCGGGGCGGTGTAGAACTTTGTGACCCCGTACCGTTCCACGATGCTCCAGAAAGCGTCAGGTTGCGGGTAGTCAGGCGCGCCCTCATAGACGAGCGTTGTGGTCCCCAGGAGCAGCGGCGCGTACACAACGTAGCTGTGTCCCGTGACCCACCCGATGTCCGCTGTACACCACCACAGGTCATCGTCGTGGATGTCAAAGACGTCGTTAAGCGAAGTCGCGGTCTCAACCATGTAGCCGCCTGTGGTGTGCACTACGCCCTTTGGCTTTCCTGTACTCCCCGAAGTGTACAGGATGTAAAGGATGTCTTCAGCGTCCATGGGCTCGACCCGACATTCGGACGGCTCGCCCTCGACCAGGGTGTGGAAAAACACCTCTTTTCCGCTCAGGTCAGACATCGTTACCGGATTCCCCGCGTGTTTTAAGACGATCGTCGTCTCGACGCTCGGACAGCTGCTGACCGCCTCATCTGAGACCGCCTTTAGGTCGATCACCTGCCCTCGCCTGAACGTTCCGTCCGCCGTTATCAGCACCTTCGCCTCTGCGTCGTTAATTCGCTCAGCTAAGGCGTGCACGCTGAACCCTGCATACACGACGTTATGCACGGCCCCAATCTTCGCGCAGGCAAGCATGGAAACGACCGATTCAACGCACGGCGGGAGGTAGAGTGCAACGCGATCCCCTTTCTTCACTCCCAGTTTTTTGAGCGCATTTGCTGCCTTGTTGACTTCCCTGTACAGCTCGTAGTACGTGACCTTCCGCTCGTCGCCGCGCTCATTAACGTAGAGGAGAGCAAGCTTGTATCGTCTATCAGTCCGGACATGGCGGTCGACCGCGTTGTACGCGATGTTCGTCTTGCCGCCGACAAACCATTTGTAAAACGGGGCCCCACTCGTATCTAGAGTCTGCGTCCACGGCGCAAACCATTCGAACTGCTGTGCCTTTTCGGCCCAGTACGCCTCGATGTCCTCTCCTGCGGCGAGCTCGGTATCCCAGTCTTGCACGTACGCGAGATCAACCACTTCCTTTTGTGGCTTGAACAGCCGTTCTTCTCTCAGGAGAACAGAAGTGACGTCCTCCTGCTGTTTTCTTTCTATTCCAGGATCTTCCCCTCGTTTTGTGTCCATCCTACTTACACCTGTCCTGTCGCTCGAATGCGGTAACGGGCCCGTCTTGAAATGTTCGCATCGACGCACCGGTTTTTGAGAAAATAAAAAGAGAGTCCCTGCTGTGATGCAGGGAGTTCTATTCACCCTAACGGAGCAACGGTCTTTTTGTACATCTCGTTTAGTACCTGCGCGAGACCGGCATAGATTGCCACGAAACCCGTGAGGATCCCTTCATAGCCGGCAATCGTGACTACGTTGGCGTTCCCCGTTATCTCACCAACTGCTAGCAGGAAGAACAGCACGGTAAGTAAGCCAAGAACAGCCTGCAATGCCCGGTTTGCTTTAAGCGACCCGATGAACATGACGAGCGTAAAGAGTCCCCACATCGCAAAGTATGCCGCCATCGCAGTCGCGCTTGGCGCGTCTGCGAGTCCCAGTTTCGGAAGGATCAGAAGGGTGACAAGGGTCAGCCAGAACAACCCGAAAGAAATGAATGCGGTCATCCCGAACGTGTTGCTCTTCTTCCACTCCATGATCCCTGCAACAATCTGGCCGAGACCCCCGTAGAAGATCCCCATCGCGAGAATCATTGAGCCGAGCCCAAAGTACCCGGCATTGCCCAAGTTCAGAAGGACGGTCGTTATCCCGAAGGCGGTCAGCCCGAGCGCTGCCGGGTTTGCGGTCACGTCCAGGTTCTTCACATGGGTGACGTCGATCTCTTCTGATTCGTTTGTCATACGTTTACTCTCCTAAATTTTTTAGTCACATATACCTATTCAAATGCAGCAACTGTCATTGCCAAGGGCCGTTCAGCAAACGGCTTCAGAATGGCAAAGACCGCAGAAATACGATGAACGCCAATCGACTTGCTGCCGCATCTACCGAAAAAAGCTTCTGACGAGGTGCCCGAATGAGGCCCCACGAACAGATACTGCCTAGGCATACATTAATGGCCAGTGCAGCGGATAGCCGCGGTCTTTTCTCTGAGTCTATGTCAAACAGCTTTGCTGTTTGGGTTCCCTTCTCTGAAATCGTTTGAAGGTCGTTCACCATAGTGATTCTGTCATTATTAATCATTCTATTTAATAATTGCGGTGGAGAAGTGCAAGATATGCCATCTGAGTCTGAGCGTTGACCAAACTATTGTGCTCAACGTTGCGCACCCTTTTTCCAACGGCTAAGCTCAGGCAGCTGTCACATCCCTCAATTTCGTAACCGGACGGCTGACGAAACGAGACGGGCTCAGATCTTGCAGACTATTTGGCCTTCCAGTAAGTACTGTATTCACACGGACACGACTCATCGAACGATTTGCAAGTTAGGCAAGGTGTTGACTAGAAAGTCTCAGCGTGGGTGCACCCAAATATGGTTCGGCGGTGATTTTCGAAGAGGTGGCGCCAGGCCTTTTCGGCGTCTAAGCCTCCGACTTTTTGATAGACTAAGTTGGAGCTCTTAAAAGACGTGTCGTCGGGGTTGAGAAAGCTTTCAAGCGCGCGAGCGAAGAAAAACACTTATGCCGCCTCGCGGGTCCGTTACCTCCCGCAACACCACAAAAACTTCTTTGTACGTATGGGCAGTCGTGTGCTTCGCCGGGGTCGTGTCTATGGCTCCGACCCAATTTGGCAGCGTGCCGCTGATTTTTTGTCGATTTGTGGACTGATATCTGCGGACTGCCGCACCTGTTCGATTAACGTTCAAGACAACAACCGTTATTGCCGATAACTCCCTTTTCGGCAACGCTCATGAAGAATATCATAGACTACCTCGAAAAGGAACAGGTCGATCAGGTGCTTACAGCGCTCAGCGTCACAGCACGCATGACTACCGTACGCCGCAGGTGCTGTGCCGCACGGCGTACGAGTCAACGAGTTGCTCACCATCACGCCACGCGACATCGAACCCAGTAATAGCGTGGTCAACGTCACGAAGGCGAAAGGAGGGAAGCAGCGGGGGCTGTATCTGACGCAGAGACGATCAAAATGCTCAAACCAAGCCACATGCTTCCGACGCCGGAGATCTCACGATGATGAGCTCCTATGTCGAACTAGCGGGAGAAGCAGGTTATAGCCTTAGGACAACATTCACATTCTAAGAGACGGCCAGAATGATATTTCCGTAGCACCTTGAATGTGCGCATGGGCCCCCACAAGAGCCGTGCATCGCATGGCGACATCAGCGCGCGTTCGCGGAGACACCAAAAATGAGTAACTTGAACGACGACTTACGCAAAAGAAAGGGTATAATCGACAAGGCGCTAGACGAGTATCTACCGATAGTTTTTCCCGAAGAATTGTACAGGGCGACTCGGCATCTCATCGACGCAGGCGGAAAAAGGCTCCGTCCTATTGCCTTGCTATTGGGTGCCCAAACGGTGCAACCCGATATCGCTATCGAGGCGATACTTCCAGCCGCAGTCTCCGTGGAGCTTATCCACAATTTTATGTTGATCCACGACGATATTATGGATGCAGACGCGACAAGACGCTCCGTAGAGACCGTGCACACAAAGTGGGGTATGTCAGAAGCCGTCTTGGCAGGCGACGCACTATACGGCAAAGCCTTTGAAGTGCTTTCTTACACGAAAACACGACCAGACAATGTGGTGAAATGCCTTCGGCTGCTCTCCAAAGCATGCCTGCACAGCTGCGAAGGCCAATGGCTGGACATCACGTTCGAGAATAACAAGAACGTCTCGGAGGCCGACTATCTAGATATGGTGCAAAAAAAGACTGCCGTGCTCCATGCAGCCGGCCTCGCAATGGGAGGCGTACTTGGAGGCGGCTCCGAGGACGAAGTGAACGCCCTATGGGAATTTGGGATTGCATTGGGCATAGGCTTTCAGATCCGCGATGATGTGCTCGACCTCGTTACGCCGTACGAAGTGCTCGGAAAAGACAGAGCGAGTGACATCATCGAAGGAAAGATGACGCTCATAATGATTCACGGACTACGGCACGGAATAGCACTTGATCCGTCGCGACTCGCAGTCGAAAATGGAATCGATCACGCGATTGAAGCTTTACAGAACACAGGATCGATCGATTACGCCACGGAAAAAGCACGAGAGCTTCTAGAAGCGGGCAAGTCACGACTCTCGGTCATAGCTGATTCAGAGGCGAAATCGGAGCTGCTCGGATTCGCGGATCATATGATCTCGAGAGTTTATTGACTGCGCTTATCGTGGCGATCGAATGGATCCCGAGGCGTGAGCACTGCGATCAAGAAACGGCTCCCTACGACCTCAACTTCCCAATGGACAGCCAGTACCTAAGCACAAAGATGCCACTTCTTCTCACAAAGTCTGGGATTTTATTGGCCTAGAATATAATCTGGCCTTTCAAAATTACAGATTTTCCTATATTTCTGCGTTTTGCCTGGAATAGAGATAGCGCATCGCTTCGCTGCAAGCCCTCAGCACAAACATCGAAGTTGAGACCTCGCTGCCAACAAGAATGCGGGTCGGGTGACGCATCCGGTTCCATTCATAACCTCGATAAGGATGCCCGGATCGGCCCTCCCCAGTTGCGTCACTTATCACTTTGAGTCCAGTTGCAATCACCCCGTCATGTCGCGGCTCATATTCCAACAACGCGAGTGCAGCTACCGCCAGTGCTGCATCGAAAGCGTTCAAGGAATAGCCGATTAGCTCATCCTTGCAATACTGCAGGGCAATCCGGCGCATTTCCGGAATCTTTCCTTCGGGGTCAAGAATGCGTTGTTCTGGCTCACTGAGCGAGCGGTATGTCTGATACATGCGCCCCAGGTAGTAGGTATAAATTTCCGGCAAATAATACATTAACGCAGTTTCATGCCGGAAATTTCCGCTAACAAAGGCTCTGTAATTAAAATCCAGCAACCGCTGTAAAAAACCCAGATTTTCACCCTCTAAGGCTCGCCATTGTATACGATTAAGAAGAATGGAGTCGAGGATGTCCATGTTATGACCTGGACAAATCTCGTTACCCAGCATTTCCCGGACTATCTTGCCATCAGTGCTCATGAACGGCTTATCGAACCAGATCGGTACGGCGCCTTCATAATCCAAGGGCTTGGTGATCTGAATTGTGGGCGGATTCGACGTGAATTTGCCCCCTACTTGGTACTCGCTAATAATTTCCACCCAGGGATACGCCAACATTGATTCGCACTGTTCCAGGAGCACTTTGTCAACCGGAAGCTGTTCCTTGCGCACAAAATCCAGCCACTTTCTAGCCATCGCCAAAGCAAGGAAAGTCGTGTCGGTATCGGGAACGTAGTCGCCGAAACCCAAATCCCGTTTCGTTTGCCAGGCATCGTCTGACATCCGGGTCAGCGGGTGTCCTTGCGCATCCTTCGGCAAGCAGGTGATCGCTGGATGCTGAATATGGTTATTAGGAGTCTCCAACCATTCGCGGCTGGTACACACACAATAGCGCAGCAGATTCTCCAGAATCGGGACGATGCGATCGTAATGCTGCCGCGAGACTTCATAATCTACAAAAACAAGAAGATGCTCGAAAAAATTAACATCTGAAAAGGCAATTCTGTGCCATATCTTGGTAAAAGAACGGGTGAAAGAACTGGACATGGGCTCGCAAATTCCGCAATAAGGCTTGCGAATCAATTTGAGCTGCTTGGGATTTGTCATTAAGAAGCAGCGTATTAACGCAAACAACAGCGTGGTGTTTTTGTATTCAAAAGATCCTACTCCTTGCAGCACGTTGATGAAACTCTTGCCATCCATATGATCGTCACCCGACAACTCGACTTGCGCAGCTACGGGAAACCAAGGATCGCGTTTATCCTTATTCCACACCCGAAAAATGTCTTGCAGGCAGTTATCGATAACTTTCTGAATATCTTTTCGAATAAATTCAGTGCCTACCTGCTCAGTCTTTTTACGCTGCTGCCAGCGAGGATTTTCGATCCTGTCGAGGAGTTGTGCCAAAGGGCGGAAAGTTGTTTCTATCCACTCAGCATCTTGCCAGTTGTCAATACTTGCCTCTACAGCTTTTTGCATCATCACTTGATGATCAGAGATTTCTGTCAAAGCCAAATCAGGATGTTTACACCAGTTTAGGATTAAATACTTCAGAGCCGGGTGTCCGACCACCCTCTTGTATACAAATCTAAGATTGCGCCCAGGCTCGGTTAAGCAATCTGCGCCCAGGACCGCACGATCACAAATATCATAAATATTCGCGTTTCTAGTCACTGCCTTCACCTCAGTAGATAATCACTCATGCATTAACGCCCGATTTGCGGCAGCAGCATAAGCTTTACGTTGCACGTAAAACCGCGCCACATGGACCTCACATATAGCCAAGTTGTTATTAAGAGCCGGTGATGCGACAACAGTGCCCCTATCACTTGCGCACCTCGGCGCCCCAACAACGCGAGGACACCGCGGATTCCCAAGTTTAAATAATAGGGGCTTTTTTTGTCTTCTCGCTCACTCCCTTACGGTGACTTCGTATTCGAGTATGTCCGGTATTTGAACTCCGCAAGGTATTCTTGCAAAAGGCGTCTTGTATCGCTTGTGCTTGCGCTAGGCATTTAATTTTTTTTCCGAACTGACGGCCAGCACGCTTTAATTATTCGTTATACACGTCTGTTTAACCCACCGAAAGTGGATTGTCCGTAAGTGCCCAGCCTTCGACAACCCTTGCGCCGATCGGTTCCGGGTTGTTCTTAAAAAGTACCCACTCCATATTGTTCGCTTTAGACTTCACGCCAGTCTTCTTGTTTGTGAAATACACTGAATACCGTATTGATGCCCACTCCCCTTCGACGAGCATATTGTCAAGTTCACCTAACTCAATATCATACATCGACATTAACTGTCTCATTAAGTCTTTGTATTTTTGAAGGGTAAATCGCGTACCGTAAAAGTTGTAATGCGAATCCGGTTCATATAATGTATCACACCATTTCAGCCAGGCGTCGTAGCCTGTGTTAAATTCCTTAAAACCCTGTATAATGCGTGCCTTCATTGTTTCTTCAAAATTCGTACTCATTTTATAATCCTTCTTTTCTAGTCATTAGATCCCCGCTTTGCTGGGTTGATTTCTAAGCTTTTTGTCTTCGCGCGGACTCCCTCACGGTGACTGCGGCTTCTTTACAATTATTTTATCATAGTGCTTAAGCGCTACCTGATCGAGGAGCTCATCCGCAGAGAAGAGCTCGCGTCTTCTCTTCGCGGCCGTGTTATATGCCTCTATGCCGCCAGCGTCCTCGATCTCCTGCGATCCCATCTTTTGAAGCATGGCCATTATATTGTTCAAACGCTCCATCGTTGCAGGCGCAAGCATGTTTGTAAGCTTCAACGACAACCAGAGCCCCAAAGGCATAGACTCGAAGCGACGTATCGACCCGGGAATGGCGTGAAAGTATAACCCGAGAGACGACTCACCGAACTCAGTGATAGGCAAGCCTGTCGCTGCCGTCAACGCGGCTGGCTGCGCTAAGTACGCCGCAGTCCACGTGCCATCGATGTAGAGCTCAGCCTCTGCCTCTCCTATGGGTCCAGAAGCAAAAACGCTCGCCAACCCAGGATCAACAGAAGTAAGCATCTCTTGATGTAATTGGAGTAAGTTCATCTGGTACCCCTTGTACCGACATTTTATCCCCGCGCACCTGCAAAGAGCGATGTAGGTGTTGATGAAGTGGAAACACATCCCCGACCCTCGCTTGAGAGTCGCACTTGGGCCGTCGAAGCCCGACGTTGCGTGCCACATTTTGGTCTTCATCCACCAGTACGCCGTCTCCGCGAACTCCCGGTCAGACAGCTCGTAGGCGCCCAGCTCGTGAGCGAGCGCGACAACAAGGCGCTCACGAGGGTTGCACCACCGCGTCGCCCGAATACACGGCTCTTTCGAGGTGGAGTACCTCATGCCCTTACGGTACTCGGGGAGCTCGTACGGACGCGGAGGAGCGACATACCGCTCCTCATCGGAACCCATCCTCCTGAGCCTTATGAGTATAGAGGGGTTCTTCAAGAGCATTTTGACCATTAAAAGGGCTGTATTCTCCTGCTTTGACGCCTCCTGCGGTGCTTCTTCTGGCCGTGTAATCCCGTTTGCTTTTGCCATTGGTGTTCCCTCTTAGGTGACTCGTTCAGTTAACTCATTACGATAACGCGCTAACGCCCAGAGTGGGAAAAATTTATCGTAACCGTGATATTTTAGATAAAACACTTTCGGGAAGCCTGGCGCGGTAAAGCTCTCGTCGTACCAAACTCCGTCGGCATTTTGTTTGCGCAGCAAATAGTTGACCCCAGCTTTCACTTCAGGACTATGCGCTTCACGAGCTGCGCAAAGAGCGATAATTGCCCACGCAGTTTGGAAAGCGGTGCTGACCAAATGATGATTGCTTAAATCCGCTTCATAGTAGCTTTTGTTGCTTTCGCCCCAGCCGCCGTCGCTGTTTTGTACGCTTTTTAACCAATTAACCGCTCGTGCGTAGAGAAGATCGGTTTTAGGAATATTCGTCTGTTCCAGAGCTAATAACACTGACCAGGTGCCATAAATATAGTTAGTCCCCCAACGTCCGAACCAAGAGCCATTTTCTTCCTGTTCACCACGAACATAGGCAATTGTACGCTCTGAAGCTCGTAAGAATTCATCGTGGTCTGTTGCAACACGTGCCATTAACATCGCGCAACGCGCACTAACATCAACAGTGGGCGGATCTAATAACGCGCCATGATCAGCAAACGGAATTTCATTCAGATAATAATAGGTGTTATCAGCATCAAATGCGCCGTAGCCGCCATTCGCTGCTTGCATTCCGACAATCCAGCGCGTTGCTCTTTTTATAGACTCATCTAAGTCGTCAATACCTGATTCGGCCATGCCAAACGCAACCACCGCAGTATCATCCACATCGGGATAATGCGGATTGGCGAATTGAAACGCCCAGCCACCGCCTGCAACGTGCGGACGGCATACGCGCCAATCGCCCGGTTCATCAGATAATTGATTATTTTTTAACCAAGTATAAGCACGAGCTATGGCCGGACGGTTCCCTAGTTTATCCGCTTCTTGCAAGGCTAACGAAGTCAAGGCAGTATCCCAAACGGGAGATAAACAAGGCTGACAATACGCTTCATTTTCTTTTATGACTAGCAATTTATCAATCGCTTTACGAGCCGTGACAACGTGCGGGTCGTCGGCGGGAACACCCAATAACAGCAAGGCTTCATAGGCATTGACCATTGCCGGAAAAATCGCTCCCAAGCCGTCTTCACCATTCAGGCGTTCAATAATCCAGTCTCTGGCTTTAGCAATCGCGCGTTTGTGTATGGAATCGGGAATTAATGGCCGTGCTGCAAAACCGATTTTATCAAACGCTAAAAAGCATTTATTCAGGAAAGTTCGTGCAGAAAAATAATGCTTTTCTTTATCGGGATGAATCAAAAATAATTCTAACACGTCAACCTGATTTGGGTTTTTCGCTGTAGCTTTTAATGCGCAGAGAATAAATAAGGGCACCATCACCGTACGCGACCAATACGAAACTTTGTCTAAATGGAGCGGAAACCATTTTGGGAACAGCATAATTTCCACTGGTATATAAGGCACACCGCCCCAGGGTAGTTGTTCAAAAATTGCCAACGCAATACGGGTAAACACATTCGCTTTTGCCGCGCCGCCTTGACTTAAAATAATGTCCCGCAGCTTGACCATATGCGGCGCATTAATATCATCGCCCGCCATTTTTAGCGCGTAATAAACTTTTACACTACAGCTTAAATCACCTTCACCGCCGCTAAATAATGGATAACTGCCGTCTGCTGACTGATGCGCTCGTAAATAATTGGCGATTTTCTCCTGCAACTCTAAATCAATATCCCCTAAGTAGTGCATCATCAAGATGTACTCGGAAGGGATAGTACAATCGGCTTCCAGTTCAAACAGCCAATAACCGTCTGGAGTTTGGAGATCTAATAAGTGCGCTTGTGCTCTGGCAATCGCTTTGTCGAGGTTAAACGATTGACTGCGAATAGTCGTCGCGCTGCTTTGTTCTTGACCTATATTCATCTGCGTATCAGTCTCAGTAAACGTGATGAGTGCTCAGTATTCTAAAGTGGGTTTAAAACATTCTAATATAAATTTAAAGGACAATCTTAGCAACAATTCTTGCGCAGACCTCTATAAGGAGGTTTCTTACAGACGTCTATAACTTCGTGATGAAGCTATATCACACGCCGGCGTGGCGAGGGGCGGTTATCTAAGGGCGACTCGCTCTCAATTTGCGTGTGCAAATCGTACTGAGCTGTTGATGCTGCTGCAAAACGCCGCGAAACTGCATCAGATATGGAAGAAGAATATTGCCAATCAGGCGTTTTAAGTTCTTTACTGACTTGATTAAATAATAGCGATAACAGCAAATCGCTGCGCGCCGTTAGCGTGGTTGTTAAAATAGTAGCTTTAACACTGTTATGAGAAATCTTCACTTGCGAAGATTGACTAAAATTAAGATTGTGTTTGATTTTCCTTAAGTTTAAAACCGCCATCCCCAATGCCCACAGACAAAATTTTCTGATGCCGGTTTCGTGGCTGGGAATCAGCAAGGTAAATCGCAAAGCATTCTCTAAATGCTGACGAGCGATACTAATCAGATGTGTTAAACCTTGACGAAAATGTTCGCTATTGGTTTCTGGTGTCAGATTCTTTAAATCAAAGCCTGTTTCAGTAAAAATATCTTGCGGCAGCCAGCACACGCCACGCTCAGCATCATCCCAAATATCTTTTAAAATATTGTTCATTTGCAGTCCTTGGCCAAAGGAAGTCGAGAACCCAAGCAATTCTTGTTTATGTACATCTATTTCTGGCGAGTATAGGCAAAATAATTTAGCCAGCATTTCTCCAACACAGCCTGCCACGCAATAACAATAATAATCCATGTCGGACATGGTTTTGAGGCCGGCATGTAAATCCAAGGCTTGAAAAACTGGCATCCCTTTTGCCATGACTTCTAAACAAGTTGCCAATGCTTCAATCTGTGGTTTTTCTAAAGTATGAGTGATGGCTATCACTTTAGGGATCAATTGAATCAGACTGCGTTCAGCCGGAATGGTTTGGTCAGAAAGCAAAGGAGCCAGCTGCGCACTGAAAGTCTGTGCATTTTGGCCGGTTTTAACAACTTCTATAAACGTAGAACAAAAAAACTTTTTTTGCTCAGGCGAGAGAGCAACTTCATCTTCTATGGTGTCGACAATTCTGCAAATTAAATAAGCGTTCGCAACAGCCGAATAAAGTGCCGCTGGTAACTGCGGAATGGTTAGGGCGAAAGTTCTTGAGACGCCCTCAAGCAAAATAGCTTGCAATTCGTCATCCGGCAGATTGACGAGCGATTCTGGATTGTTTAAGGAAATTGGCGACCTTGTCATAGTTTGATGAACTTTTAAATTTGTCTAGACTATAAGAACGTTCGTAACACAAAATCGTGCGACACTCCACCATCCCGTTAGCCCGCCGCCCGTCGCGCGAGGAAATCGTGGTCTACGGAGTGCCGGAGTCAGCCCCTGCGCATCTGCATTATTCACCGGGACTTCAACACCGCTCTCCGATCGGAGGGAGTGACGGCACAGAAGGGTGGATGGTAAGCCGTCGTCCGAGAGATACGAGGCCCAAGCGTGCATTGAGGCACACTGGCGATGAGCGGAAACGTCCTAGTCGCCGGTCGCTATGGTCACTAAGGTCTTTGAAAAACGAACTAACGCAAGCGAATCGTCGGGGCAGTTAAGCTTGAACACTCTCTGAGCCTCTCGTTCCATTCAAAAAACGCCTACCTCGACAGAGAGCGACTGCCTTGACTTCCGCGACAGGTGCTATCGAAATGCTGCGCCGTTGGCCTGGTCACGGCTGAGCCTAGAAGGATGCAACACGTGCGTCGCAGAAGGGGTAGAGGGGGCGTCTCTTTAATCGCGCGCGGAATTTCTGCTTTTCCTTGTCTGCGATTTGACCCGACTGGAAATCACTTTAAGCCGGCTTCGACGGCGAGCGATTGCCTCGGTATAACATCGAAGAAAGATCCTCTCCCTTGTCTGCGATCTGGCCAGATTCGAAACCGCTTTAATCCGCTCTTCGACGGCAATCGATTGCTCCCATATAACATCGAAGAAAGATGTGAGGTACCCAGCATACTCGGAACTATTAATCCATAAGGCACTATTAGGCAACGGTGCACGATCGGTGGCCGTGGCAAGGACCGTCACAGTCTCTTTCTCATCATTTACGAAGAAATGTATCCCGGCATAATCTTCATAGCAACGGACCTCGATCGTACCTTTCAAGTCGTTTAGCGCAGCGAGGTTGGTGGGTATGGCATCGGTGATGATTCTCATCCGTATTCCCCGTAAAGCCGCCTCCTTCCACTCGTCAATTACGCCGAACTGGGCGAGTTTCGGCAATGCCTGAGGTCGTAAAACCATTGCGAAGGTGCTTTCAGACTCGGCGATCATTCGTGAGCCCACCGTCAACACCTGGTGTACGCCTTTGACCAACCGACACCCAGGGGTATCAACCGTACCGCGGGCAAGCTGTGCCGCGTCAGCGTGCTGCAAAAGCTCTGTTCGTGCTATTTCCATCTGCCGCCACGCGTACGTGTGTTTTTGCAGGATCGCGTCAAGCGCGGCCTGCAGCGGCACAGCGGCGTACTCCGTCGGCTTCGCGATCGATTGCTCAACCAAACCTTCTTGAAGAAGTGCGTCGAGTCTTCGATACACATCTTCTCTGTAAGTGTTCGCAAATTTCGCCAGCTCGGTAACGCTTTTGGCTCCGTGCATCAGAAGATAAAAATAGATCCGCGCCTCTTTCTCTCTCAATCCAAATTCAGTTAATTGAGCGATGAACGTTTTTTCATAAGCGCCAGACTGGGAGGCCCCCATAGCCCCTGTTCCAGATGAGCTCTCGGATAAGGAGTTATTCTCGCTTTGCCGTTTGAATGTCATTCTATCTTAGCAATGGTCGGCTATTAGCAATACCGAGTTTCCCTCCGTTCGGTTGTAAAGCCGCTTTTCGCCCTTCGAGTAGTACGTCAACTTTCATTCCTATATAGTCTTTTGTTTCTCATCTGAGCTCGCTTGAGAGATGCTGGGTTCGGTGCTTACGACGATGATAGTGACAAACTGAGGGACCCTATTGAACAGGGAAGCTCTGCTGGTGCGTCAACGATCTCAAGCAGTCGGGACCAAGCGCTTCAGCGCCGTTTGTTCAAATGGTCTAGAATACCAGAGTCACGTGCGAAAAGGAAAGCGTTTGCCTCAAACGTCTTGGCCTGTCCTGCACCTCCGAGTCCAATGGGGGCACCATATTTCTGTTCGGTGCATAGGTGATCCAGATCGCCGTCGCACACTGGATAAACG
>DASPOC010000014.1:0-87178 GCA_035626195.1 Bathyarchaeia archaeon
CACGGTCGCTAAGCCTCTCGGCGACGGAAAGCAGCTTATGGTGCAAGTGCCAACAGCACGTCTCGATGCAGGAGCCACCTACGTCGCAGGAACGACTGCCACAAGCAGCGCGCTCACCGAGGCGATTATCACCATGTTCAACGTGGACATGTTCCAAGCGCCTATGGTTAAGGGGGCCATTTGGGGAGAGTACCCACAGACACTCGACAACGTGGGCGGTATGGTGAAATCCATGCTCGAGACCCCGCAGAAAGATGAAGGATACGGTTACTCTCTGCGAAATGTGTCAGTTAACCACGTTGCAGCCGCAACGGGTAAGCGGACGATGAATGCGTCTGCGCTGTCATCGATATTCGAACAGACGGGCGTCTGGGAGATGGGTGACGCTATTGGCTGGAACGAGCGTTTGCAGCTCTGTGGACTTGCGATGCAGGGGCTAAACGCGAACAACGTGACCTATTCTCTCGTCAAAGAGAACGGGCAAGAAGGAACTATCGGCTCTGTGGTTGCGTCGACCGTTGAAAAGGCAAAAGCAGCTGGTGTCATTAAGGCAGATACGACGTGGCCTTCTGGCTTTAAGGCGATGAAGACTGACGACGTGGCAGCCTGGAACGGCTATTGCGCCTCCGGCACACTCGCCGCGACCATCGTGAACTGCGGTGCGGCACGAGGTGCGCAAGCGGTTTCGTCAACGCTGCTGTACGCGAACGACCTGATCGAACACGAAACGGGACTCCCCGGATGTGACTTCGGCAAGGTTATGGGTACGGCGGTAGGGTTCTCGTTCTTCAGCCACTCGATCTACGGTGGCGGCGGACCAGGTGTGTTCAATGGGAACCACATCGTGACGAGACACTCTAAGGGCTTTGCAGTTCCGTGCGTTGCTGCAGCCGTGGCAATCGACGCGGGCACGCAGATGTTCTCAGTTGAAGCAACGTCAAAGCTCATCGGCATAGTATACGGCGAGATACCAGAATTCAAAGACCCGATTACTGCTGTTGCCAAAGCAGCGGAGGGAATGTAGATACGCAAATTGCGCGGAGGTTTACGATACACAATGGATACGGACGTACCTGACACGAGCATTCCTGTTCAAATAGAGATATTCACTGAACGACTGCTCAGCCCCGAGACGGTTGAGGAGTTGCTCACAGAGCTTGCCAAGATCGAAGGAATCACGCGCTTGATCTTGCACGGGCCTCGGATCGCTTCCGCTGTGCCAGAAGGGCCAGCTAAGGGAACACCGAACGTGCACGCTGCGCACAAACACATTCAAGTAGGGGGACAGGACGTAGAGCTCGGCGTACAGGTCGGTAGGATCTGGCTTGAACTAGAGGATGAGGACGTAATTGAACAAGTCGAGGAGGTGTCCAAAAGGACTCTCCCGTGCGGCTTCCAAATTAACCGCGGCTTGTACATGCGAACGCGTCCGACGCAGACTGATTACGCAAAATGGGGCGTAATCAGGGACACGCGAGTACTTGGCATGACGGATCCGAAGTCGAAATCGCGGATCTGTGCGATCTATCCCCGTGAGAGGTGACGCATATCGTCAGCCGCGCTACACACATTGTCGATTGCCGCGAATCAATGGGCCTGGGCAAAGGCGGAGGCCTTGCCCAACGAGGCACCATTTCCGAGACAGGGATACCTGACATCGTCGCGATCGCAATGTCCCCGGGCAGACGGCACATAACGAAGCCCATCTGCGAGATCACGCACGGCCTTCGAAACGAGGGCTTTCAGGTCGGCGTGCTCGTGCTAAACGCCGGAAGCGGCGTTCCGGCCGACGCGCCTGAAAGCGCACGTGGTCTCGGGCCAAAGTTTGGCCTTTCGGCAAAGGAGGTAGAACAAATTGCTCGCCACAAGCTTGCAGTTATTCACCTCGGCGGCGTGAAGACTCACATCATTTACAAAGCGCGGAATATCCTGCGCTTTGTCGCCATTCCGGCGATCGTGGTGAGTCAAACGCAGGTTGACTATGAAGATTTCGCCCACATCGGGGTAAAGACGCGCATCGTGATGCCAAGACCCGAAGACGTTCAAACCGACGGTACTATCGTAGGAATCGTAACCAATGTGACTCGCGGAGAGACTATCACGCGTGATAAGCTCAACGAGGTCATTAAGTGTATTAATCACTATAAACGCGCAGAACGAAGGAGTTGATAAAAGATGCCACAATTTGTTCCCGGTACTTCAAAGGTAGCGGCAAACAGAAGGAAGATGCTGGATCCATCGAAGGCGCTGGACAAAGTTCGTGACGTTTCAGATGATGACGTGGTCGCAATACTAGGCCACCGCACACCTGGAGCAGCGTATCCGTCGACTCATCCACCACTATCAGAGATGGGAGAGCCCGAGGATCCAATGAGAGAGCTCGTGAAGCCCACGGAAGGAGCGGCAGCAGGCGATCGTATTCGGTACATTCAGTTCACCGACTCAATGTACTTCGCCCCGATGGTTCCGTACGTAAGGTCGTGGATGGCTTCGACCCGATTCAGAGGCGTAGATCCCGGTACGCTTTCCGGTCGACAGATCATCGAAGCCCGAGAGAGGGATCTCGACAAGTTCAGCAAGATGCTGATGGAGAGCGAGGCGTTTGACGCCGCTCGAACTGGCGTCAGAGGCTGTACTGTTCACGGTCACTCACTGAGACTGGACCAAAACGGTATGATGTTCGACATGCTGCAGAGATCGGTAATGAACCCTGACGGCTCCGTCAGTATTGTGAAAGACCAGGTGGGACGGCCTCTTGACAAGGCCGTGGCTGTAGGGAAGCCCATGTCGGATGCTGACCTGAAGAGCAGAACGACGATCTATCGGGTCGACGGAGAAGCAGCACGAGCAGACAAGGAGCTCATCACCTACATCCAGCGGATTCACACGCTGAGAACGATGTGGGGATTCAAGCCGATGGCATAAAAGAGGTGCAACAATATGGCTACTGAAAAAACACAAAAGATGTTCCTCGAGGCGATGAAGAAGAAGTTCGCGGAGGATCCTACTTCAAACAAGACGACCTATAAGCGCGAGGGGTGGACTCAGTCCAAGGATAAGCGCGAGTTCCAGGAATGGGGCGCAAAGATCGCCAAGGACCGCGGCATACCCGCATACAACGTCAACGTCCACCTCGGAGGTATGACGCTCGGGCAGCGGCAACTCATGCCGTACAACGTCTCTACGACCGACGTGATGTGTGAAGGCGATGACCTCCACTACGTCAACAACCCCGCAATGCAACAGATGTGGGATGAGATCAGGCGTACCGTCATTGTCGGCCTAGATCAGGCGCACGAGACGCTTACGCGAAGACTCGGCAAAGAGGTCACGCCTGAGACCATTAACGGGTATCTTGAGGCGCTGAACCACACGATGCCCGGTGCGGCCATTGTCCAAGAACACATGGTGGAGACCCACCCTGCGCTCGTTGAAGACTGCTTTGTAAAGGTCTTCACCGGCGACGATGACCTCGCTGCCGAAATCGACAAGCCGTTCCTTGTTGACATCAACAAGCTGTTCCCCAAGGCGCAAGCCGAGCAGCTCAAGAAGGCGATCGGCAAGACGCTCTGGCAAGGCGTGCACATACCGACGATCGTATCGCGTACGTGCGACGGTGGTAACTCGAGCAGATGGTCTGCCATGCAGATCGGTATGTCGTTCATCGCCGCGTACAACATGTGCGCCGGTGAGGCGGCCGTAGCCGATCTCGCGTTTGCGGCTAAGCACGCGAGCCTCGTCGAAATGGCGAACATGCTTCCGGCACGCCGTGCGCGAGGACCCAACGAACCCGGCGGTCTCTCGTTCGGCTTCATGGCTGACATGTGCCAAGCAGACAGGATAGACCCAGAGGACCCCGTGAAGGCATCGCTTGAGGTCGTCGCCGCAGGCTGTATGCTCTACGATCAGATATGGCTCGGATCGTACATGTCAGGCGGCGTCGGTTTCACGCAATACGCGACTGCCGCGTACACCGACAACATCCTCGACGACTACTGCTACTACGGCAACGACTACGCGCACACGAAGTACGGGAAGGACGGCGAGGCACCGTCGACGATGGACGTCGTCAACGACCTCGGTACCGAGGTAACGCTTTACGGTATCGAGCAGTACGAGAAGTACCCGACCACCCTTGAGGACCACTTCGGCGGTTCGCAAAGGGCAACAGTGCTCGCTGCTGCGTCTGGTGTGACCGCCGCTCTAGCAACGGGTAACTCGAATGCCGGACTGAGCGGTTGGTATCTCTCGATGCTTCTCCACAAGGACGCGTGGGGCAGACTAGGATTCTACGGCTACGACCTGCAGGACCAGTGCGGATCAACCAACACGTTCTCCGTCAGGTCCGACGAGGGCGCGCCCGACGAACTCCGTGGTGCGAACTACCCGAACTACGCCATGAACGTTGGGCACCAGGGCGGTTATGCAGGTATTGCGAAGGCCGCGCACGTCGGTCGCCGCGATGCGTTCGCGGTGAGCCCGCTCGTTAAGGTGTGCTTCGCCGACCCCAACCTCTGGTTCGACTTCGCAAACGTGCGGAAGGAGTTTGCGCGCGGCGCTCTGCGAGAGTTCCAGCCTGCCGGTGAGAGAGGAATCGTCTCGCCCGGTCGGAAGTTCTAAACTGCGAAGGAGTGACACACGTCACTCCTCCTTGTTTTTTTTTAGAGATTTTTTTTCGATCTGCAACGATCATTCGGTGCAGTTGTTCTTCCCTGATTATTTCTCCAGTATCGGAAGAACAAGAGTTGGAGGGTGTTGCTCAATATTCGGCGACCGCCTCCGAAGGAATAACACTTGTTTCTCACAGACTTCTATAGCAGGCAGCTAATAGTCTATCAAACACTTCTGGGCTCGAACGTAGATCCAGTCAATAGAGGAGCTGGCCCGAAACACTCAATAAGCGACGCTCTATTATCGCTTCAGTCGTTTTCGATCGTATTTTAACCCCTCTTAGTCACTGTACGTTGATGTGATCTCAGGCATCGTGATCTCAGAGTGCAAGAGGTTAACTGACTCATCGAGACTTTGCAAAAAAAACGCTTGCGCGAAAAAAGTGGGCCAGGGTCGCCGATTTCATGCGCGAACACGGGCTCAATATTGTCATTACGGGCCATGCTACAGAGGCTGCCATAAGTGGCTGAATGGATATGGAATCGACATTAAATTGGCGCCGCTTGTAGCCATACGGTTCAAAAGTTATTACTGTGTCTCACTTAGCGCCTCGTGAAGTCGGTCCTGCGTTTTTGTCATTCGGTAAGAGAACCCATTTAGTTAATTTGCCCTCTATTCGTGTCAATCGGTAACACGCTCTGGGGCTTTGTGTTCGTGTAGTTTGCTTCGTGCAACGGAACCCTGTCGCAACTGGTAAAGATCTGCCAGCCGCGTTAAGTATCCAAAACACCCTTAAAAAGGTTCAGCCGCGGTCTTCGCACCGTCTTCTGCGGGTACTGCCCTTTTATGTGTTCGCTGAAGTATTTCAGGTCGGTCTTTTCGAGATTCAAGCTCATAGAATCCAGAAACCCTGCAAAGACTCCTTCAGGAACTCCTGAATATTGGTAGATACTTGAATCGCAGAACTCTATTTCGAGCGTTGAGGTTTCGACATCATATCCTACTGCTCGCACACTAACGGAGACGACGACTTCGCGATCCATAATCTTACTCGGGTTCTCACGTATTTAGTTCCTCTGTTATAAGAACTGGTAGCATAACGCTGCGCGGCCGTAGCGCAGAATTGATTAGATGCAACAACAGTCTCTCGTCGCCGATTGTTCTGCGCAGTTTCGATGTGGCTTAGAACGGTGTGCTCGCGTTCCTGATTTACCTGACCTTTCTACACGCAATTTTTTGTTTTTAGCAGCAGGATCTATGGGCTCGGTGTCAGGTGACACTTGATGTTTGTGAGACAAGACTACGCAGCAACCTTCGCGAAGGAAATCCATCAAAGCGGATCAAGAACCTAGCCTAATGAACGAAGACAATGATAGAGACTCAAGTTTCGGAGCGGTCAAGACGGTCGCAAGCCAATAATACGTTGTAGACTGTTAGAATAAATGCTGCACACGTTGTTTGCTTAGTTCGAGAAAAATACTGCGTAAACACAGAGGCGGAAGCATTGCCCAAGGATCTAGCAAACGCACTGCGAATGGATACATCTGAAACCTGTGCGCCGAACTCTTTACAGGGTTTTATCAGCACAGCAGAAAACTGGTTAAGCCTACAGCCGATAATCAGGGTATGGCAACATTCAAAGATATCGTGCTTAAGTCCCATTACTCGAATGGAGGTAGAGGTGCGCCATCGCAATATTGAATTCGATAAAGTCGCCATCTTTGGAATGGGCAGAAGAAATATAGAATAAGCTGTATAACGTACTAACCGCCCAATGGGATGAGGGTGAGAAAAATGGCTAAGGTACTTCTGAACGTTTTTGTGGACTATCAGACCCTCGGACGGACGGTTAACATCCTATCCGAAGAGGGCGTGACAGGGTTCTATTGTCTCGAGTACTGGGGTGTTTCACCACAGAATTGGAAAGGTTTTGTCATCAAAGAGGAGCCTGAAATGGCTATTGAAGCGATACGGGACCATACCGAGAGGGCTATACAAGTTAACACGGTCGTAGATGATGATCTAGCCGTAACTATCATGCGAGCGCTGGCTACAGGACTTGCCGGAAAGCGTTACACGGTTTGGAAAACTCCTGTAGATTCGATCCACGTTGAAGCGCCTTAGAAGCGCGGATAGGAGCAGAAGGAGCACAATTTATACTCGTCTCCATGCAAGTTTGAAAAGGATAATCTGTGAGGCTAGGAAAACTTCTTTCTTTTTCTTTCAATTTGAGTGCCTGCTTGCGGCGGAACCGGTGCCTATGTTGCAATCGCACCTTCGTGCAGGCAACCCCTCCCGAGACCGGCACAGGCAAACAAAAAAGAGTACTCTCGAAATATTCTATTGATAGTTTACACGTAGTTTAAGGAAGGCCAAATAAATAATGAAGCATAAAAAGCCCTTTCACGTCATGATTATTCCTACTCTTGGCTGCCCTTCGAAATGCGCTTACTGCTGGAGTTCTGACGCGGGCTCGCCTATCATGAGCACAGGGATAATCAAGGACATTGCAGCCTGGCTTAAGGACTTCAGAAATGATCCCGTCACAATTACATTTCACGGGGGAGAACCCCTCCTAGCCGGAGCTGATTTCTACAGACAGGCTCTGCCTATGCTCTCAGTAGAACTCGAGCATATTACTCCTAGCTTCGCCCTGCAAACCAACCTCTGGAAGCTTACGCCTGAGCTGGCAGAAGCTTTAGCTGAGTACAATATTCCCATAGGCTCAAGCCTAGACGGGCCTCAGGAGCTAAATGACCAGCAAAGATCGGAGGGCTACTACGAGAGAACCATGAAAGGATACGAATTGGCCAAGAACCACGGCCTGCAGGTGCAGTTCATCTGCACTTTCACCTCGTATTCCGTGCAGTTCAAAGAGCAGATTTTCAATCATTTTCTGGAAAATGGGCTGGCTCTCAAGCTGCATCCCGCATTGCCATCACTGCGCAGCGACGAGCCGGAAAAATGGGCGCTCTCTCCTCAGAAGTACGGCGAGCTTCTTGTCTATCTGATGGATAGGTACCTAGAGAACGTGGACCGGATTGAGGTCAGAAACATCAATGACTACTGCAGATGCGTCTTAACTAGACGGGGAACAGTCTGCACTTTTGTGGACTGCATGGAGAATACGTTTGCGGTTGGCCCGGATGGAAGCATTTATCCATGCTATCGCTTCGTAGGCATGCCGGAATATGTTATGGGCCACGTCCGGGACCGCCCCAGCCAGGAAGATCTGGCCGAGTCAGCTGCCGGACTTTTTATGCGTCGCTTTAAGGAGTATGTGGATGAGGAGTGCATGGGTTGCAAGCATATTCGCTACTGCAGGGGGGGCTGCCCCTACAACGCAATGGCCTCTACCAGCGGTGAGATTATAGGCGTTGATCCACATTGCCTTGCATATAAAAGGATCTTTGACGAGATCTCAGATCGTTTCAACGCAGAGATGATAGGATCCGTCGGCTTGGAGATGGACGTATCTGTCAAGCCAGCGAAGGACGTGATGCCCGCAATTATGCCGCTTATACGAAAACTAGCCTCAAATTAGTTAGAGCGGGAGAAGAGGCATAAGTATGGAAAAGGCTGTAACAATAAGGATTAAAGAGAGTACGCGAGAACGTATCAAGAACCTGAGGGCAGTTGATGATACGTTAGACTGTCTTATAAACACCGCTTTAGACTGTCTTGAGCGGAGACGTCGAAGATGTGGGACGATATTAGAAGGTGGTGTAGTCTCATAAACACCGCTTTAGACTGTCTTGAGCGGCGATGCCGACGAAGTTGAAAGATCCTGAAATGATTTGCTTGATGATTGGCATGCACCTTTGAGGCGATGAAATCTATATTACCCAAATAAAGCGCATTTTTTGGCGCATTGCCTTAGCGCGGCTATTTAAAACTTGGACAGTCTTCAAGGGTGTTAGCGGCCGAGGGCATAAGATACCTTATATCGAGAAACATTGTCGAGAACATTCTTTCGTCATTTTGTGAAATGATCATGGTCGCTCCAGCGTTCCCGATTTTTGACTTCTGCGGAGATGGTCAAATCAAGTAAAAGTGTTATGATTGTTGCCAACTCAATGGCGTTATGCTTTAGGATCGCGCCAAGACGCGGCGGCGTGGCCCTGCTAACGCGGCTTTTTTATAAGAAAGAAGCTATGCCCAAGCTTTAAGCTAAGAAAAATATTCATTTTATAGTGCAAGGAGGCGTTATATAAAGGTCTAGCGACCATTTGCATAGAAACTTTCTTACATTGCTCGTAATCATCCAGAAGTAGCCCGATTGTTACTTAGGTGACGGCGATGGCAGTTTAACCCCACCACCAACCGGGCAACTGCTGACTTTTTAAAAAAAATTTAAACGGAGCCCAATTTGACGTTTTCCTCTGGTCGACGTTATATAAGTCTTTTTTTTCATAATATTGGTAAATAATGGCATGGAATTCTGACGCGAACTCGGTTGCGACGACGAACTTGCTGCGGCTAGGTGCCGGCCCACGGAGATTGAGGGAACCGGTCTCGAAGGAACCGCCTTTTGAATGCACCAGAGCGCACAATAAGGAAGGAGGGATCCCAAATGCCTTATGCAGGCCCTGTGCGACGTCGCACATACGGCGCGGCAGGCAAGCATAAGAACGGGCCTAGGGGTGGACGAAAAAAAGGTTGGACACACGTCCAGCCGCCCTCTTCAATCGAGAGTGCTGTGGCGTGTGATTATTGTGCCTCAGGAGCGATAAGAAGCGATGCTTCGTAGGGATTGCCCCTCACGTTTATTAGCTCTTGCGAGAATTCTTAATTCAGTTGTAGAAAGAGGTGGGTAAATGGAAAGAACTGTTATTACCACAACAAAAGGAGTCGCCGGTATTTCACGTCCGTTTAAGAGCATTATAGAGCAGCTAGGCTTGCACGACGCTGACACAATTATATATGTCGGCCTGCCAGGGGTTTGCACTCCATTTGTTGAGCTGCTTTCTTATGCAATCAGGACTCTAACAATTAAACAGGTGTTTGTCGCTAATTTGGATCTTGACTTGGCAAAGACGGTTGTGCCTGTGGAGAATGTCGGAATCCAGTTCGCAGATCCTGTAAAGATTGATAAAGCCAAGGTCGTCGTCGTACTCGGGGGATTAGCGATGCCCATCTCACCTGTAAGCCGCGACGATGTTTCCTTGTTCCTCCAGCGCGTTTTGCTGCCAGGAGGCTCAGTAATCGGTGTCTGTTTCATGAGCATGTTTGAACAAGTCGGGTGGACGTCAGCAATACCGTTCAATTTTTTGATTGACGCGACTATCGACCCGGTGAAGGTTGAACAATTCACAAGGTAGAAATTCGCAAAAAATCGATCGCGAAAACGTATTATCAGAGACCCTCCGGTGGACAAGATGCAATGACTGGCACTGTTTCCGACATTCTGGAAAAAGTCAAAAGTGGTCGCCGAGTCGACGAAAAAGCAGCTCTTGTTTTGCTCAACGTGCGCGGACCTGACCTTCACGCCGTGCTCGCAGCTGCGGATTCCGTGAGAGAGATGCGGGTCGGCGATGACGTAACCTATGTGATCAATCGGAACATAAACTTCACCAATATCTGCATCGGGTCGTGCGGATTTTGCGCCTTCAGAGCGCGACAGGACGATCCCGAGGCATATTTCTTGCCCGTCAATGAGATCGTCAAACGGGCGGTCCAAGCACGACGCACTGGTGCTACCGAAGTTGGGATTTTCAGTGGGCTCCACCCTAACGTGGATGGCAATACCTACGTCGAAATCGTGCGGGCCGTGAGGAAAGCTGTTCCGGACATCCACATACACGCATATTCACCCGCTGAAATTGCATATGGCGCCGATAAGTTGGGCATTTCACACGTCGAAATGCTCAAGATGCTCAAAGAAGCCGGTCTCGGTTCAATGCCGGGCACAGCAGCAGAGATTCTCGTCGATGACGTGCGCAAAACGTTGTGCCCGCAAAAGATCGACACGAAAACGTGGACGGATATTATCGTTACGGCTCATCGGCTGGGGATTCCGACGACGTGCACGATGATGTACGGCCACATAGAGTCGTATCAGGACGTGGTAGATCACCTGCAGCTATTGAGAACGATACAGGACACAACCGGCGGCTTTACGGAGTTCGTTCCGTTGACCTTTATCCATTACAACACGCCGATCTATCGTGCGGGCATTGCACGTCCGGGCGCCACGGGACGAGAAGATCTCCTCATCTTTGCGTTGGGGCGCATGTATCTCGACAACATCCCGAACATACAAGTGTCCTGGGTCAAATTAGGAACCAAATTCGCTCAAATTGCGCTGACCTGCGGTGCAAACGATCTTGGCGGCACATTGGTGGAGGAGAACATAACGCGAAGCGCGGGAGGGACAGCCGGGCAAAGCCTAACGCCGAGCGAGTTTATCAGAATAATCACCGACCTCGGACGTGTCCCTCGAGTACGAGACACGCTTTATCAGATACGGCCGACCTGAATGGCGAATGTTCCGCCGACACGTACGCGCGTGCGTCAAATACTGGGCGGCTGTTCACGACGTCGTCAAAGGACTAGCTGCACCGTGGGCGATTTGGCTCCCCGCATTCGTTCGCAACGGGAACGAAGAGGCGCACGCCAGAATAAACCTCTAGTTTTTGTGGAGCGAAAGTCACCTCAAAAAGCTCAAAAATGGTGCTTTTTAACCCACGAATTATGAGCTGAAATTGAGCTTCTGAGGCGATAAAAGACGAATTTTAATTTTATTTGAGTCCCCCTATTTAATTCATTGTCGTATAAATAATGTTAAATACTATTACCTATCAATAATCCGTGATCTAGCGAACCATATAATGCCAATAATTCATTTTAAGCAACTTTAATGCCGCAGAATACGCTGATTTCGCGGTTCGCTGGACTAGTGAATCAGAAAATCCGGGCTTGAAAGCCAAATACCATACAAGGGAGGAGTTAAATGGATCCGCAAATGATGGTAGAGCTAGGCGCTTTGACCCTTGTTGGCGCTGCGGCCCTGATTGCTGGCGTGGCAGAGGATCTCGAATCCGATGTTGGTTCACAGAGTAACCCGAATTCGCAAGTGCAGCTGGCCCCGCAAATGGGCTATCTGCACAGGCTCTATAACAAAGCGATTTCCGGTGAACCGGCTTCTTACCCGTTCTACGCAGCAATCGGAGCGTCAACCGCTTTGTCGGTCTTGTCTGTTACCGGTAACAGCGGTCTGATCGGCGTCTTCTTCGCTCTTGTAGCCGGTGCTTTCGTTACCGCGTTGATACACGGCGTTTATGCCACGACGTCCTACATGGGCAGACTGGCAAGCCAATCGCGATTTGGGCAGCCAATCTATTTGGACGTCCTGCGAACGCATACGCCCGTGTTGATGGCACACGGCTTTGTAGCGAATTTTAGCGTCTTATTGTTGACGTGGGTGCTAATAGCACAACACTTTAGTCCGTTCCCCTTTGTCGTACTCGCATTTATTTGGGGGATCGCTCTTGGAGGCGTAGGTTCAGCAGTGGGAGACGTCCACCTTGGAACCGATCGGTACTATCAAGACAGGCCATATGGCTCCGGCGTGAACGCCGCACATTCGGGCAGCGTCGTGCGCAAAGCCGAATCTGGCCTCAGAAATTCCATAGACTGCGCGTGGTTCTGTTCGAAATTTGGAGGACCACTGACAGGACTGGGATTTGGCCTCGTCGTTTACCTGCACTTCTGGAAGGAAGTCGTGGTAACGAGCTGGTGGTCAGCACTCGCTGGCGTGATAATCGTCGTGATCTTCGTTATCATGAACACGTACCTCGAACGGTACTCGCGGCAGCGATACGGAACGTACAAGGAAGAGGCGGAGGAGTGATGCACGATGTTTAGTCTTTTATACTGGGTATGGATAATACTCGGCGGGATTCTGATCGGAGCAGGCGTTCACTTTATCCCCGTCGGTGGTGCTCCCGCGGCTATGTCGCAGGCAACCGGCGTAGGAACCGGCACGACGATGCTTGCTGCCGCTTCAGGTCTCACGGGGCTCATCGGGGCAGGCTCTGCCTATGCTTCGAGTGGCGGGAATTTTGCGTATACCATCGTCATGGGGGGCGTAAGCGCAGCGCTGATGATTTCGGTCTTGGCCTTCATCGCGAACGTCATGTACGTTTATGGTGCCGGCGTGCCGCTCGCATCGGCTAAAGTGAAATACGACCCCATCTCAAAATGGCGTCAGGACCTGTACGTATCGCGCGGCACCGAGGGCCACGGATCACCGATGGTCAGTTTTATCAGCGGCATTATAGGCGCATTCCTCGCCGGTATCGGCGGCGCACTCGTGTACTTCGCGCTCGCTGCATCGTACGCAGGGATATCAGGATTCAACGGGACGTTTGGTAGCTATCCGGCTCCATACTACGTCTCGCTCGCTGCGGCCTTTGCGATTGGGATATTCTTCCTCAACTGCGTGATGGCGTCCTACAACATTGGCGGAACGATCGAAGGATTCCACGATCCGAAGTTCAGGCGGTTGCCGAAGTCTATCGCAGCGAGTCTCGTCGTATCAGCTGTTGGTGGGCTATTTGCGCTGCTCATCGTCGTCATGCTACCAGGAGGGATCTGAGATGGCTGAAGGTGAAAGATCACCGCGACAGCTCCTTGTTATCGGGGTTGTTGGCGGCCTTATCGGCATTTACCTCGCCAACTACCTGAACAGTATGACGGGGACGGCGTGGTTTTCGTTCTTTGCCGCACTGGGGGCCGTACTCGCCGTATTCTGGGGCGCAGACGCCGTCAGACGAGTGGCAAGCTACGGCCTAGGCACGGGCGTGCCCTCAATAGGCATGCTCTCGATCGGAGCCGGCCAAGTGGCCGTGTTGCTCGGGCTGGCAGTGGCACTGAACTACGGCGTTCATTGGGCAGCTCCTATAATCGCGCTGATTCTAGCGGCGATTATCGGGATCGTGAACGGTGTCATGGCGCGGCGCGTCATCAAGATGAACATCGCCATAATGGAAAGGTCGATGACGGAAATCGCAATGGCAGCGTCCCTGATCATTCTGGGTTTCAGTACTGCGATCGCTGGTGGCTTCGCGTTCGACGTGATCATGAAGTATGTGGTCGCGCCAGGGTTCATCATCGCAGTGTTCATCGTCGGCGGGATGGCAATGCTCCATCCGTTTAACGCCTGCCTTGGGCCCGACGAGAGACAAAAGCGAACGCTCAATCTTGCGTTGTCGACGGGATTCATCGCCATGCTCGTCGCAGGAATCGCCTCGGGTGCGATCAACGGTATTCAGGCCGCAGTGCCCACGTTGATTATCGCGATCTTCGGCTGGATGATCTACTACCTGCGGTTCTTTGCGGACACGAAACAGGATGCGGCGGCGATGCTGTCGACCGGTCTGTTACCGAAGGAGGAGGAAGTCGCATGAAATTCGTTGACATGTCTTCTGACGTCGGCTTGCAGATGGATGTTGAGGAGTTTGTCATAGCGAAGGTGCGGGACGACCTCGTCTTCTATTCCTTGGAGCCCGTTGCGGCTCAAATCGAGGAGTATGACGCCATTGCCGATGGCGTGGTGAACTCGCTTTCCGCGAACAAGCCGCTCATCGAGACGTATCCGGGCAGAGAACGAGCGCATTACTGGGCAGGCATGTGGACCAACGCGTTCTATGGGTTCACTGTCGCCATGATTTTCCTCGCGCTCGTGACCATCATCCTTCGCGTCAGAGGGGGGATGTAGCCGTGGCAGAAAAAACCGCCCCAGCACCTAACTGGCCCGTGACCAAGGGAGATTTCTTCTTTGGCGATCCAGAGAGCCCTGTCTGTGTGGTGACCTTAGGGTCGCACTTCGGCAAAGTGTTTACAGACATCGGAGCAGCGATTGAAGGCACGGCAAAGACAGAGAATATCGGCCTTGAGAAAGTGATCGTGAACATCATCTCAAACCCGAATATTCGGTTTCTGATCCTCTGCGGCTCAGAAATCATGGGCCACGTGACCGGTCAATCTCTTGAGGCACTGTATAAGAACGGCGTGAAGGAAGGACGCATAATCGATGCAAGTGGAGCAATCCCGTTCATAGAAAACCTAAACGAAGAGCATCTTGAGAGGTTCCAAAAACAGGTCGAATTCATCAGCATGATTAACAACGAGGATGTCAGCGCGATATCCGCGAAAGTAAAAGAGCTGATTGGACGAGATCCTGGAGCCTATCCGGAACCTCCGGTCGTCGTTGAGATAAAGGAAAAAGAAACCGAGGAGGCCATTGTAGAGGCCCCTATGGCAGCAGAAATAGCGGCCTTGCAATCCCGCGTGCAGCATTTGCAGTTCCACATGAAGACTATCGGGAACTTAAACAAGTACGCCGCCGGCGTCTATGCCGGAAAGATCGAGGGGATCGTGATAGGGCTGCTCATTTCGATCGGAATCTTGGGGTTACTAGCCCTAGCTTGAGGTGAAAAATGGCAGCAGAACGTTTTGGCGGAGGCGGCGGAGAACAGGCACCAGCCGGCGAAGCGGCCGAGCCTCCAACAGCCATTGAATTTGACCAGGGCATAGCTAAACCCCTGGCGCCGAGCATGGCATCATTAGACGCACTGATGAACGACATAAGGTATCGTGCGCTACTTACCACACGGACCCTCAAACTTGACTCCGGGTACGGGAGCAGCTCGATACTCGGGTTTGCGCTGGGGTTCGCGGGTGCGTGCCTTATCGCCGGATTGCCATTGCTCTACTACTTCCTAAAGTGAGGTGTGAGAATATGCCAAAGCAATTCCCACAGGTAATTGTAGACCAAGCAGACTACAGAGATCTCCAGCACAAACTGGACTCCATCGAAGAGCGGCTGGAGTTTACAATGGCCGAAGTCGCGCAACGGTACGGGCAGCGCGTGGGTAGGGACATAGGAATCGCCTATGGCCTCATCGGAGGAATCATCTTATTCCTCGTGCTCAACACGCTGACGCAACTCTCAACCTTGTTTAGGCTATTCGGGTGAATGACGACGTAAGGAGGTTCATATAGCATGTTTAGATACGACAAAAAGCAAACCGTTTTCGAGATAGGCGGTTTTCACGTTGGTGGTCAACCCGGTGAATATCCGACCGTGCTCGGCAGCTCGATGTTCTACGACAAGCACAAAGTGGTTTTAGACGCTAAGAAAGGCGATTTCGACAAGGCGATGGCCGAAGAACAATGGAACGTCCAGGTGGAGCTGTCGGACATGACATGCTGCGGCTATTGGAACCAGGTGATCGCTGAGACCGAAGAGGCGATGAAAAATTACATCGACTGGCACTTAGAGATCGCCCCTGGGATCGCTTTCCTGGTCGATTCGAGCGCGCCGTCGGTGCGTATGTTCGCGGCAAAATACGTGACTGAAATCGGCGCAGCGGACCTCGCCGTTTATAACTCCGTCAATGCAAGTGCGCTAGACGAAGAGTGGGAAGTGATCGGTCAGTCGGATGTCAACTCAGCCATCGTCTTAGCGTTCAATCCGACGGATGTGAGCGTTAAAGGCCGCATCGAGATGCTCACCATGGGCGGTACGGGGCAGGAAAAAGGGCTCCTAACGTCCAGCGAAGAGGCTGGAATCACGAGGCCGCTGCTCGACGTCGCTTCGCTCTCACTCGGCGCCGGTGCGGGACAATCAATCCGATCGATGGTCGGATTCAAGGGCGTTTTTGGGTTGCCGACTGGAGGTGGACCACACAACATTCCTGATGCGTGGACGTGGTTGCGGAGATATAGGAAGACTGGCCACGAACTGAACCGGCCGGTCCCGGAGGTATGGGAGCCGTGCAGTATCGGCGCAAACATGATCAGTGGCATCGTCGGCGCCGACTACTTGTTGTATGGCCCGATCGACTTAGCACCGATAATCTTCCCTGCGATGGCGATGATTGACATCATATGTCAAGAGAGCACCGCAGAGTTAGGCGTCGAACCGCAGATGGAAGTTACAGCGCTGAGTAAGCTGGTTTAACACCAGCTCTCTCTTTTTTCTTTTTTTTTTGCATTTTTCGTGTTTCTTGAGTGCCCGAGCGCACGCGAGTGAACTCACCCTGGTCCGATACTATGGTAGTCTTTCAAATGTCGTTCCGAAATGCTCACATAATTGTGGACCTGTCTCTGCCTATATCGGCTGAAATGCAGACCTATCCCAGAGATCCTAGCCCGCGAATCGAGCCGCTCAGCACAATCAAGGAGGGCGGGGCGAATACGACGCGGATCATCTTAGGCGCACATACGGGAACGCACGTCGATGTGCCATACCATCTGCTCGAACGCGGCAAAACAGTTGACGAGCTGCCCCTCGAAACGTTTTGCGGCAGCGCGCTAACGTACGACGTAGCCGACAACGCGCTTGGTTCACGCGTTGGCCCCGATGACCTGAAAAATGGAATTCCGTTAAAAAGCGGTGAGATCGCCCTTTTCTACACAGGATCGAACGCCCGTGCGGTCAGCGGTCCGACGAGTCGCCCTTACACGTGCCTCGATAATACGATGGCTGATTGCCTGATAGAGAAACAGGTAAAAGCCGTCGGAATCGACAGCATGTCCGTTGACCCACTAGGCTCAGCCACAAACGAAGTGCACAAAAAGCTCCTCCATAATGGACTTGTCATTTTCGAAAACTTGTCAGACAATCTTCGGCTCTTAACGGAACAGCGAGTGCTTTTTTTTGGTGCGCCGCTGAGACTGAAGCGGGCTGACGCTTCTCCTATACGCGCGTTCGCCCTTCTTTAGCCGGACGCAGCTAGCTCGCAGCGAAGCTTGCGCGAATATCGCTGACGTACGCTCCATAAGCATTAATACAATAAAAACGAACTAGAAATAAAGAGGACAAACGGAATGAGCGATGTTATTGCTTACGATATGAAGAATCAGGCGATTAGTGTTGGTGCGAACGTTAAGTACGCGGGAACACATACGCGCGGAAAAGTGAGGGAGATCCGCGTCGCTGGTGATTCAACTTGGGTGCTTATTGACTCGACGAATCTGTATTATGATCCTAAGCACCTAGAGCTTGTGAGCAAAGAAATGGAAACCGCAGACAGAGAAGCGCAATCACTCGAAGAGTTCCGCAGACGCCTTGATCAGAGAAGAGAGCTGCTTCACGCGACTATGGAAGGCTTTGATGAGCCAGGCGGTTGATTCGTACTCCAAGTGCCGAAAAGGGATCCGCGCTCGTCGCGGTTACTCGTTGATGAACTTTCTCGTCTCTTCAACGACGAATTTGCGGATCTTTTCTATGGTTTCCTTGTCAGCTCTAAAAGCGAGAAGGTCACGAGAAGTCACATCAGCAAGTCCAGTTTCCACATCGGCATAGGCTGAAACAACATCCGTGTTAAACTCCTTGCACGCTGCGATTATGACCTTACTTGGAATGCCTGGCGGTAATACAAGCTCGTAAACGTCCTCATTTTGCTCGCTAGTGTCCTTTTCTGCTTCTGAAGGCATCGCACATAGTTCTACCTCTTGCTACTTCTATCTATCGACAATGGCTAGCTAACGGATGATGCGCGCTGAATAATGTCTTTTCTGGTGTTGACTAACTACACCCCAAAGTTTTTCAAAGTCGAATCGCTAGGTACTTACGGCCGAAGCCAACGTTCGGCTGACGCCGAACGAGAGGAAATTCGATGGACATGCCGGTTAGTTCTAAGGAGAAACTTCGTTTCATCATCGAAGGTCCAAAGAGTATCTGGAAACTGCTAGGGATTCATCCGCGTTTCGGTCCCAGCTGGGCGCGCGTGACGAAAGACAATGAGGAGGGGACACACGAAATAACGGGATCTTTAGGGGACATTTTCAAACTCTACTCTTCTGATTTTGATTACACGTTTGTTACGATCGCTGAGGGCGCCAGTCTTAAGGAGATCAATCACATCGTGTTTGAGGATTTCACGTACTCCGTCTCTCGTCGCTGGTACAACATACTGCAAAACATCGGAACGTTCAAAGGAAACCTCGATGAAGAGGCTCAGAACCTCTAAGGTCCGTGTTTTTGTTCAAGCCTTCCGTGCGAAGATCCTGGGCACCGTACTAGTGCGTTAATTCAACTTTTTTTGTTGCAATACGCGGCAACGCAGGCTATCGATCTATTTATTAGGCGGTAAGGCATGTCGTACGCAGGAGGCTTCACTCTCTAACGCTATCTACGACAAACAAATAGCGAATCGCGGTACGTATTCGAGGCATTATGAAAGGGAAGATCGAACTGCACTCTGCACCAAAGACCTATTGCGTCGACACTCACAGGGTGATGCCACCGGCAGAAACCCTTGAGCGGATAAAGTCGGTGATACCTGAGGTCGGAATAACGCGCGTAGCCGATATTTCAGGACTTGATCGCGTTGGTCTACCCGTTTTTTCTGCGATAAGGCCTTCAGCGGCAGACGGCGCGATATCAGTCTATGCCGGCAAAGGTGTTACCGAATCGGAGGCACGCGTGTCAGTAATCATGGAGGCTGTAGAACGATTTTCTGCCGAAGTCGAGAATTTCAAGCAGCACCTGTTGTTCGACTCCTACGAAAACCTTTCAGCCGACAACAACGCCCTCAACCCGGCCGATCTTATACTGCCGGGCCATCTTTCCGCAGACACCAAAATCGAGTGGTATCAGAGCTGGGACATTCTTAACGACGAGGAGGTGCTCGTCCCGGCAAACGCCGTTTTTCACCCATACAGCCCGCACCAAGGCAGATGGCAGCTATTCCGCAGCAACACCAATGGTCTTGCCTCAGGCAACGTCATTGAAGAGGCGATCTTTCACGGCCTCATGGAAGTCGTCGAAAGAGATGCAGTGAGCGTCGCCGAGATCAACCGAAATCCAGGCATCGGTCTAGAAGTTGGTGTCGGTCCGGCAGGTGATATCATCAAGAAGTTTGAAGCACAAGAGATCCGCGTACAGCTCTGGTGGATCCCTACTGATACGGGCACTCCCACGATTGTTGCTGCCTCTGATGACGAAAAGATGCGCGATGCAGCTCTGTTGGTCATGGGAGCCGGAAGCCACACTGATCCGCAAATCGCAGCTCTCCGAGCACTGACCGAAGTTGCTCAGTCGAGAGCTACACAGATACACGGTGCGCGCGAGGACACCAACCGAGAGTCTATGGCTCGGTTGATCGGCTATGAGAGGATGAAAAGACTCAACAAGCACTGGTTGGCAGAACCAAGCGCGACCGTTGAGCTTGACGCAATCGAAACGTCAGCGACGGACTCCATTGATAGGGATATCAAGCTCACACTTGGGCGGCTGAGCGACGTTGCAGACCGTGTCATCGTCTCTGACATTACGGTGAGTTCCATCGGCGTTCCCGCGGTTCGTGTTATCATCCCTGGGTTCGAGGTCTACTTTTTAGATCGAGAGCGAGAAGGAAAGCGCGCTAGAGGATGGCGAAGCACGACTGCATAATATTCACGGGCCCGAGCTTATCGTGGTCTGAAGTGGCGTCTATAGACAAGCGACCTCGGTGTTGCGCCCCTGCCGTGCGAGGGGATGTCTCTCGCGCAGTTGAAGCGGGGGCAAGGCTTATCGGCTTGATCGACGGGGTTTTTTATAATCGCGCAGCTGTTTCGCATCGGGAAATCATTGATGCTGTGCGGTCAGGCGTAACCGTCGTTGGAGGATCGAGCATGGGGGCGTTGCGTGCTTCGGAACTCGACGCCTTTGGAATGATAGGAGTTGGGAAAATCTACGCCTGCTTTAAACAAGGCCGTATCGAAGCGGATGATGAAGTCGCCGTTGCATACAACCCAGTTACGTTCGCGCCCGTATCTGATCCGCTCGTGAATATCCGGTTCGCCTTGCACTCGCTGGTGCAGACCGGCGTCGTCGATGCCGAAACGGGTGATGCACTCTTGGGCTTAGCGCGGAGTATCTTCTACATAGAACGAAGCTTTCCTTTGCTTTTAAGCATAGCAGAACAACGCGCGCTTGTAAGCAAACAGGGGCGTATCGCGATTGCTACGTTCCTCGCGGGCCACGACTATGACCTTAAGAAGCAAGATGCGAAGGTCGTGGTCCAAGCGGTCATTAAACTTCATGATCAGCTGCGCTAGGTGTAATCGTGATAGATAGCTTGGAGTATGACGTTACTCACCGGCTCCAGAGGTGCGCCGGCACGAAGATCGCACTCTTGGGCATTGGAAACGAACTTCGACGTGACGATAGCGTCGGACTCACTGTTATCGATAGGTTGGGCGCGCTCATTGATGACCCAGCGATCTCTCTAGTGAAATGTCATGAAGTCCCAGAGAACTTCACAGGTCGCGTCAAGCGCTTCAAGCCAGCCTGTGTGATACTAATAGACGCAGCCGATTTCGGCGGTACTCCCGGCGAAGCTCGTGTCTTTGAGCTGAGCGAGCTTCAAGGTATCGAGCTCACAACGCATCGGCCTTCGCTCACGGTGCTGGGCGAATACCTTCAGTCAGAAACTAGCGCCGGCATTTTTGTAATCGGAATTCAGCCTGCAGACCGAGAATTTGGAGAAGGCATGAGTCCAGCCGCACGCAGAGCCAGCATTACGGTTGCGGACGCGTTAAGAACAGCTTTAAATCGTTTTGGTGCAAAGAAGGATAGAGGTTCTCTTGATGGCTGCCCCTGATTTCAGTCAGCTGCCTTGGATAGTGCCCTATCAAGACATACTCGCGATCGCAGGAACAGACTGTGTCGAGCTGCTTGAAGTAACCAACTGCTACGGGGGCGCCGCGTGGGCGCGCTACCACTATACGCAAACGAGTCCGCTTATCATCTCAAGCCGTACCGTAGGGAGTACTACCCGTTATCTATTGAGAGTCGGTACATCGAATCTGAAGCTCAGGGCTTCTGTTTCCGCTGGGGGAATTGAATCGGTTGAGATGTCCGGCGATACCGTGAAGGTGACGTACGCGGGTCTTGGAGGGGGCGGCGTGGGCGCTACCATGTGCCGGGCGCTAGCTCGCGACGTCATCAACTATGATTTAACGCCTGCTGGAGGTAGTAAAATGAGTCGCGGGACACTCACATTGCCGAAAAGGTCGCGCGTTATCGTGGGGGTAGACGATACTGACACTAAAGAAGAAGGTGCGACGTGGTCGCTTGTAAACAATATAGCCGCAATGGTCGACAATAGGTCACTTCGATATGTGTCCCACGCCATCGTGCAGCTCTATCCTGTAAAGGCAAAGACGAAAAACTGCGTGGCCACGGTCGTGGAGTTTGCTAGTTTGAACGCCAACAAGCCGATCAAAAAGTTCCAAGAACTTTTAGAGGATTACACGCTTTCAGCTCAAACAGGCATGGCTGTTCTAAACGCGTTTGGTGCTGAAAGCCTCTCAAGGTACGGTGACGCCGCTCGCTCGGGGGAGGTATCACTTGCAGCGGCTATGGAAGCAGCGGATGCGGCCGGCGTGGAAGTTCTTTTGCAAGGGCGCGGCATTATTGGCGCGATTGCCGCTTTACCGTTCTTCTCTCAATGTGATCAATCTGTCAAGCTTGATCAGATCCCCCGCTCAGAGATCGTGTGAGACTCGACTGGGAGACGTAGCCCATTCATGGGCAAGCCCACGTCGCGCGGCATTCCGCGATAGCATCCGCCCAGCCCGGCGGACGAAAAAAGAAACTGGCGCGAGAGCGCAAACTGTACTGATCAGCCACCAGACACGACTTTTAGCACGCGGATGGTTCCGGGTCGCACTGGCGCATCGAATGGCACGGGCTCATCGTTCTCGAAAATCAAGACTTCTTCAGGATTCAGCTTGAGCTTAAGCAGCAGTTGCTCATAGTTTGCTCCAGCGGGAATATTGACCACGTTTTCCCGCCCGTTTAGACGAACGGTGACACAGGGGTCCTTTGTTGGCATCCAATAAGCTTTATAGGAGTTTTGATATAAGAATCACGCGTATCGGCACGTGCCGGGGTGGCAGAGCGGACTAATCGGTTACGAGTCCCAACGCGGCAGGCTCGAGACCTGTTGATGCCTTGCATAAAGAAGCCTGCTGGGCTTTTGTAGAGGACGCATCGCTTGGGTTCAAATCCCAACCCCGGCGTCGATATACGGAGAGGCCGTTCGCTGCGGCGTTTGACATCAATCAAGTTCGAGCTGATTTTGAAGATACGCCATCAGCTGCGAGGTCTTGAGGTATACTTCAACTAGCAGCTGTTTCACATTTGTGACGTCTGTCCGATCGTCGCCGGTATAAACATAAAAAGACATCTCGGTCAGAATGTCTGCTACGTCCTCGTCTGGAAGCAGCGAAAATAACTCGTTGCGATAGTGGTTGTACCGTTTCACGTACTGATTCGCATCGATATAGGGTTCAGTCAATGATCGGTCTAAGGTGCCCTCGAGTGACGCATACAACTCATTAACTCCGCGCAGCGTTTTTTCCAGCTCGGCTTTCGTTGTCGGTTTCATCGGCGTGAAGCCCATTGACTAGGCCGCTGCAAAATAAGCGGCCGCGGCCACAAACAGAGGCGTTGCCTCCGTCTAGTAATTGTGTTCTACTTCGATTTTTCCTTGCACCTTTCCCAGGATTTCGAACGTGGTGTCTCGCACTTTATCGAGAGACTCATCAGTGCTTCGCACGCTGATTATTATCGTCCCAAAGCTCATTGAAACCTCGTTTATCTTTTTAAACTGCAAGCTTTTCTCTGCTGCCGTGTCAATTTCGTCCATGGTATCTAGCAACACACTTGGGCTCTTTAAACTTCTAACTTTCGTTTGGATAGTAGTTCAGAGCCCTCAAAGCACTGGTGCTTGCAGATATCGTCAGCGTTATAGGCGATCACCGCGTGTATACGTCGATGATCAAGGTAGGAATCGCCGGCGTGCCCTTAGCGCTCAAAGGCAAGAGTACGGCAGAGGGCGTTGAGTATTTATCTCGTATTGGACTTGACGCGCTTGAAGTTCAGTTTGTCAGGCGTGTGTCAATGAAAGAGGAAACAGCCGTAGAGGTGGGCAACGTAGCGCGCAAGGCCAAGATTGATCTCTCCGTCCACGCTCCGTACATGATAAACCTTGCTTCGGAAGATCCGCAGATCATAGAGGACAGTAAGAATCGCATAAGGCTGTCCGTTGACAGAGGTCACGCGCTTGGAGCACGAATCGTCGTTTTTCATTCGGCATATTATACGAAGAAGTATACCAAAGACGAGACGTACGAGTTAGTCAAAGACGCGTGCGTAGGTTTGCTGGATTATATGCGGGATCGCGGCATTGGACAGACGCAGCTCGGGGTCGAACTCTTAGGTCGACAAAGTCAGTTCGGAACTGTTGAAGAGTTACAGAGACTGCAAGAAGAGCTGCCAGACATACGCCCTGTTATTGATTTTGCGCATTTGCACGCACGGTGCAATGGATGCTTACATGCGGTTGAAGACTACGCGCGTGTCCTTCAGGCGTTGTTTAGTGACCGCAGTCACCTGCATAGCCACTTCTCTGGGATTGAGTTTTCGAAGGGAAACGAGCGCCGGCATCTCCCCGTCGACCTCGCACAGTTTAGGCTACTTGCCAGCGCTCTTCAAGAAAACGTTTGCGACGCCACCGTAATCTGTGAATCACCACTGCTCGAACAAGACGCCCTAAAAATGAAGTCGTTTATCGAATAGTGGCCAATCTGAGCATTTTTTGGTTGGCGCGCACCGAATTTGGTTAGAAAGTTTTATCTATCATAATGCTTTTGTGTCTGTTAGATCCTCAAGGGAGGCACAGTATGACAGACGACAACATAATCTACGTGGGCAACAAACCTGTAATGAATTACGTGCTAGCCGTGGTAACGCAGTTTAACAACGGAGCCGACGAGGTCTTGATTAAAGCTCGGGGGAGAGCTATTTCGCGGGCAGTTGACGTGGAACAGATTGCTATAAACCGGTTCCTCTCAGACGTCATGACGAAAAAAATAGAGACTTCGACTGAGAGTCTTAGCACCGAGACCGGGAACACAAACGTCTCGGCAATCGAAATAACCGTAGGAAAATAGCTAAGCAGCATTAGGTTTTCTTAAGAATGCGAAGTTAAAGCGGCGCTCTGCTCCTTGCCGAGCGCCGTTTTCAACCACGCCTAGCTGCTACAATAGCATCGCCGGAGCACCCAGCGCTGCGCGTTTCGTGCATTTGGTCAGCCGCCTAACTCTCTAAGATCACGCAGAAGGCCCTTTCTCCCGCCAAGCTGCGCGACGGATTTTGACGCCATAAAGTTGCCATAAAGACCCGACTCGTGCAGGTCTTTGCCAGTCAGCTGGCCGTACAGGAACCCTGCTGCGAACGCGTCTCCCGCCCCGACGGTGTCAGTTATCTGCGATGCGTAGGGAGCGATATAGAGGCTCTCGCTTCGCGTTGCCACGTAAGAACCAGCCTCGCCAAGTGTGACGGCGACGATCTCTGCTCCCAGCTCCAGGAGAGTCGCTGCTTCTTCAACGCGTGCTGATCCGGTCAAGTTTTGCGCTTCTTCTTTGTTGAGAAAAAGCGTGAAAGTACGTTCAATCAGTGGTTTTAATTGGTCGAGTCCGAGCTTCGCATAAATGCTACCCGGGCTAAACGATATTTTTGTTCGCGACCCGCTTAGGTGCCGAACGTACTCGAGTTGCATTTGGAATTGATCAATGCCCATAAAAGAGCTGACGTGTAATATTTCGGCTTGTTTCGCATAATCGTGATTTGCAGTGAAAAATGCATCGTTTACGCTTGGGAGGATGTAGATAGCTCTCTCTCCGCGCGAATCGACGAATATCAACGCTGAGCCAGTATCTCCCTCTGATATTGTGATGCCGTGCACATCAACGCCTTCCCGCTGCAAATCATCCAACAACTGTAATCCTTCTCTATCCCCCCCTACGGTTCCTAGAAATCCAGTTTTGACGCCCAAGCGAGCGAGTCCGACGATAGTATTCGCTGCAGAGCCTCCTGGGTGCCTGGTTGCTGAAACCACGCCGATCTCTCGCCCGGGTAATGCCAAATCATCCACTCGGCAAATTCTGTCGCAGTTCAGTGCCCCGAAGCCGATGACCTTAGCGTTGTGCCCCATGTCCTAGCTCCTATTCGCATGATCGATGCCCTTTGAGGGACTTAACTGTATTGCGCGTTATTCAATCGAATAAGCGACATCTTGCTTGCAGACGGCCGTCCCCGATTCGAGACCCTTTTTGCATCGTCTCCAAGTAGGAGCGTGCGCACGGTTTTTTTTAGATTATTATTCGCCCTCCATTGACAGGGCGTTATTCTTGCTTAGAGGTGACTCGAACGTGGCGAGGATGCTGGACAGCGGATAAGCTGCGGCGGGACGAGTCGGGAGAAACTTAAAATATGGATTACGTCCTTTTTATGGACGATGTACGTCAGAAATGTGGAAATTATAGACACCAAAACTGAATCGAGAGATGTCAAGACCTTATTTTTCGATCACTCTTTTCATTTTATTCCTGGCCAGTACGTCATGGTGTGGATTCGAGGCGTCGACGAGATACCGATGAGTCTGTCGTACCCAAACGGTATCACCGTGAGAAAAGTTGGTGATGCCACGGCGGCGATGTGCGAGCTGGGCGTCGGTGGCACACTGGGTATCAGAGGCCCTTTCGGCAATGGGTTTCGCGTGACCAAGCCGCCTGTGCTGTTTGTGGCCGGAGGGGTGGGCGCTGCCCCTCTGGCGCCCCTTGCTGAGGCGCTAAAAAACAATGTCATAACTATTCTGGGTGCTAAAACAGAGGATGAGCTGCTATTCACTGAGCGATTCAAGAGTATTGGATCGCTGTGGATAACCACAGATGATGGCTCCGCTGGCCACAAAGGCCCGACCATCGATTTGCTGGATAAGATTCAAGGCTACAACGAAATAGTGTCGTGCGGTCCTGAGAAGATGATGCGCAAAGTGTTAGACCACGCAACGGTCGCCGGGGTGCCAAGCCAGTTCAGCTTGGACAGATACATCAAGTGCGGAGTAGGGTTGTGCGGTTCTTGCTGCATAGATCCTTCAGGCCTGCGCGTATGCTCGGATGGTCCCGTTTTTTCAGGAGTACAGCTACAAGAGAGCGATTTTGGGGTATATATGCGCGATGCGACGAGCAGAAAGGTGAATTTGTGATCGGTCGGTTCAGGCTCCACAATGAGACGTTTTTGGGGACCGTGGAAGGAACGCGCGTGAATGGCAACGGGAGCACCTACGAGTTGTCTGAACTACAAGTGCTCGCGCCTGCTTGTCCCAGCAAGATTGTGGGTGTCGGTTTGAACTACACCGACCACGCTCGAGAACTTGGAACCCCAGTCCTCGAACAGCCTACAATATTCCTCAAACCATCAACGAGTGTGATTGGTCCAGGAGACAGTATCGTGCATCCTGCGATTAGCTCTCGGGTTGACTTCGAGGGAGAGCTGGCTGTCGTTATTGGCCAGAGATGTGTAAACGTTGAGGATTCGACGCGCGTCGTACTAGGCTATACGTGCATCAATGACGTGACCGCTAGAGACCTTCAGATTCAGGACGGTCAGTGGACGCGCTCGAAAAGCTTTGACACATTTGCGCCTCTCGGACCGTTTATCGCAACCGAACTGGATCCTCGAAATACCCATCTTGTCACGCGTGTCAACGGCCGCCAGCGGCAGAGCCAAAACACAAGAGACCTCGTTTTTGACGTAAACTATCTTGTCAGATTTATATCGCGCATCATGACCCTCGAAGTGGGAGACGTCATCGCTACCGGCACGCCCTCAGGTGTGGGACCACTCAGACCTGGCGATACAGTTGATGTCGATATTACCGGCATAGGAACCCTTTCAAACAACGTTATTAGTGAACAAGGCGAGACGTTATCAGCTATGAACCGCCTGAAGCCACACGTGTGAGGGACTATGGCCATACCGAAGAACTACGAGCATGAGTATATCGAGTCGAAATGGCTCACAACGTGGAACGCCGACATGTATCGGTATCGTGGAGAGCCTCGCGCAGACCGTTTCATAATCGACACGCCTCCGCCGTATCCGACGGGTAATTTTCATTTAGGAAACGCCCTCAACTGGTGCTATATCGATTTTATTGCACGATACAAGCGCATGAAGGGCTTCGACGTGATGTTTCCTCAGGGATGGGATTGTCACGGATTGCCAACGGAGGTAAAAGTCGAGACTACCTACAATGTAACAAAAAACCAGATCCCCCGCAACGAGTTTAGAGGACTTTGTGAAAGCTTGACGCGAGAGAACATCGCTTTGATGAAAGGGACGATGGAGCGGCTCGCTTTTTCAATAGACTGGTCGCAGGAATTCGTTACTATGAGCCCGACGTACTTTGAGAAGACGCAGAAATCGTTCGTGCGAATGTACCGCAGCGACCGCATTTACAAGAGCGACCACCCTGTTAACTGGTGTCCCCGATGTGAAACGGCCATCGCGTTTGCTGAGGTGAATTATGATGCGAGGTCAACGATTCTTTACTACATCGTTTTCAAGGGGAGCGACGCAGAATCGGTGCAGATCGCAACTACGCGTCCAGAGCTCTTGGGTGCCTGCGTCGCCGTCGCAGTGAACCCGCACGATGAACGGCACGAGCGTCTGATCGGCAAGAGTATTCGAACGCCGCTCTACGGCGAAGAGGTACCGGTGATCGTGGACGAAGCGGTCGATCCTGCTTTTGGCACGGGAGCTGTGATGATCTGTACGTTTGGTGACAAACAGGACGTGCGATGGTGGAAGAAGCACAACCTGCCGCTAAAAAAAGTCATTGGCAAGGATGGCCGCGTCACCGATTCTAAGTACAAAGGGGTAAGCATCAGCGAAGCGAAAGAGCGCATCATTGGAGATCTGCTTGAAAATAAGCTCGTGGCGAAACAGGAACGAGTCGAGCAGAACGTCGGGATTCACGACAGATGCGAGACGCCGATCGAGATTCTTTCAGAGAACCAGTGGTTTGTCAAGATCGATAAGGACGTTGTTCTCCAGCACGCGGCTGAAATTCAGTGGATCCCGCCGTACGCGTTTTACCGGCTGAAGAATTGGACAGAAAGCGTCGAATGGGACTGGTGCATCTCCCGTCAGCGCGTTTTCGCGACACCTATCCCGGCATGGTACTGTGACCAGTGCGGACGCGTTCTCGTTGCCGACGAACGCTGGTTACCGGTGGATCCCACTGAGGAAGCCCCAAGAGACGAGTGTGCGTGCGGCTCTTCAAGCTTTACGCCTGAATATGACGTGCTCGACACGTGGATGGACTCGTCGATCTCTGCTTTAAACGTCGCAGGCTGGCCCGACGCCGCATATCAAGAGCATTTTCCCACTCAATTGCGCCCCCAGGGTCACGATATCATTAGGACCTGGGCGTTCTATTCCATACTACGAACTGACGCCCTGGTGGGGAGCAAACCCTGGGAGTGCGTCGTCGTCAACGGAATGGTACTCGGTGAAGACGGCCAAAAAATGAGCAAGTCGCTCGGCAATATCATCGCTCCAGAGAGCTTAATGGGGCAGTACGGAACCGATGCTGTTCGACAATGGGCGGCAATCGGCGGCTCAATCGGATCCGACGTCCCGTACAACACAAAAGATCTCACGGCTTCGGCACGATTTTTGACGAAGCTGTGGAACGTCTTCAGGTTCGCGATGATACACCTAAGCCAAGGCGTGGAACCAGTCGTTTATGGGCCTAAAAATTCGACTGAAATTTGGCTAATCTATGAGCTTGCCGGTCTCGTAAAATCAGTCACCTCGAGCATGGAGCATTTTAGCTTTGACGAGGGTCTTAAGGATATCCGATCGTTCGTGTGGAACACGTTGGCGGACCATTACGTAGAGGCCGCTAAAGGTCGACTCTATGAACGAGACCGTTACAGCGTTGCCGCTTTGCATCTCGCCCTTGATACGATAGCGAAGCTGCTAGCGCCCTTTTGCCCATTCTTTGCAGAAGAGTTGTTTTCGCATATCAACCCGGGCGAGGAAAGCGTTCACTTGCAGGCGTGGCCCGAGTTTAACATAAAATTGCAGGAAAATATTGCAGGGGAGCCGGAAGTTATTACCAGCGCCGCTTCCGACAGCGTCGTTATCGCGGCATCCGCCTCAGCGGTACAAGAGGCGCGGCTCCAAGGTGAGCTGATCAAAGAAATAATTAGCAGCGTCAGGCGGTGGAAATCTGAACAGCGCATTGCGCTGAACGCCCGAATTGAGCGCGTTTACGTCTACACGGACGTTGATATTGCGGATGGAGCACCAGATATCGACAATGCGCTCAACGCCGACATAACCTACAAACGAGGAGAACCAGACATCCACGAAATGGTCACTGAAATCAGGCCCAATCTCGGCTCATTGGGTCCGCGATTTAAGTCGGAAGCGAAATACATCGTGCAGCTCATAACCGAAACGCCCGCTCAGGAGATCGCAGATCAAATCGGAAAGGGACCGGTGACAATTGGTGGGATCCAACTCGAGCCGCAAGATTTTGTTATCAAAAAGGAGCGCGCCGTAGAAGGTGTTGCGGCCGACGTAATCGAACTGCGCGAGGCGACAATCATCATCAAGCACGAGTAGGAGCTCACCACCCTTCGGCGACGAGTTCGTACTTTTTGATGCACGTTAGCACCTCTTCGTCAGTCAAATCGTAGAATCGTCCATAAAAGCTTGCCACGGCAAACCACGGCCTATCGCTGGTTAACGGACAAATGTATTCATCGACCTGAGATTTGACGAGCATTTCAGCGCCTTTCGAAGCAACCGGCACGGCCAAAATCACCCGTTTAGGTTTTCTTTTTTTCACGTAATTTATCGCCGCAAGTGCCGTGTACCCGGTTGCTAGTCCATCGTCGACGATGATCGCAATGCGATCCGTCAACTCTGGGAAAGGCCTGTCGCCTCGGTATCTTTTTTCGCGGCGCTTCACTTCCGCTAGCACTTCCGTCGCAATCTCATCAACTTCTGTGTCCGTCAATTCGAGATAGGTAATCAGGTCGTCGTTTAAAGCTCTCGACCCGTCAGCGGTGATCGCTCCAAACCCGGCTTCGGCATTAGATGGAATCGGTAGTTTCCGCGGAATGACTAGATCGAGTGGAGCGCGCAGACGCACAGCGACAGGAAATGCGACTTGAATGCCGCCGCGCGGAATCGCTAAGACCACTGCGCGTTGACCTTCGTATCGTGCTAAAATGTCAGCCAGTACGTGTCCTGCTTGTATGCGGTCCTTAAACATGCTGGTCACTGCGCATTGTACGTTTTTATAGTTATATACTAGAATATGGAAGCTGCACGTTCGTAACGCGCGTGCGCTTTGCGGCTCACTGTTACCGCGCAAAGTATATAAGATATAAAATACACTAAGGTCTAAATAATATCTTTAAAGTATAATAAAGTACATTGTGATAAATATGAGCGACTTGAAGATTCTGTTAGACGAAGACGAGATGCCTAGACGCTGGTACAATATTCAGTCTGATCTGCCGGCAAAGCTGCCCCCTCCGTTAAACCCGCGTACGCAAGAGCCCGCAACACTCGACGATATGCTTGCGCTGTTTTCGAGCTCGTTAGTAAAACAGGAAGTGTCGACCAGCCGGTACATCGAGATCCCAGACGAGGTTCGTGAAGCGTATTTGAGAGTCGGACGGCCCACGCCTCTTTACCGGGCGAAGAGGCTTGAGGACTATCTGAAAACGCCTGCCCGAATTTATTACAAGAGGGAAGACGTTTCGTTTGCAGGATCGCACAAGCCCAACACGGCTATTGCTCAGGCGTACTACAACAAGATTGATGGCAGCGAGGGCCTCGTGACGGAGACAGGTGCAGGGCAGTGGGGCACGGCTCTGGCGCTCGGATGTTCTATTTTTGACCTGTCGTGCAAGGTGTTTATGGTCAGGGTGAGCTACGATCAAAAGCCTGCAAGAAAAACGCTCATGCGACTCTACGGGGCCGAAGTCATCCCCTCGCCGTCAACTTTGACGCAAAGCGGACGACAAGCACTCGCCAAATCTCCTGATCATCCTGGTTCTCTTGGGCTTGCCATAAGCGAGGCAGCTGAAACAAGTTTGGCCTCTGCGCAGATCAAGTACTCGCTGGGGTCAGTGCTGGAACACGTTCTGCTTCACCAAACCGTTATTGGAGAAGAGACCGTTGCCCAGCTCAGGAAGGCAGATGAAAATCCAGACATCATGATCGGGTGCGTTGGCGGGGGTTCGAACTTTTCCGGGTTTGCATATCCACTTCTTGGCGAGCACATCAGAAATGGAAACGGCACGCAATTCATAGGCGTGGAGCCGACGAGTTGCCCTACGCTTACAAAGGGCGCGTACAAGTACGACCTCGGCGACGTGGCTGGTTTTGCGCCGATGGTCAAAATGTATACGTTGGGACACGATTTCGTTCCATCGCCTATACACGCCGGCGGGCTTCGTTATCATGGCGATGCTCAAAGCCTCAGCCTCTTAAAGAACCTCGGCTACGTCGAAGCCGTGTCCTATGAGCAGCTTGCAACGTTTGAGGCAGGAGCGCTTTTCACCCAGACTGAAGGCATTTGTCCGGCTCCAGAATCGAGTCACGCCATCAAGGCAGCAATAGACGAAGCAATCAAATGCAAGCAGACTGGCGAGGCTAAGGTAATCGTGTTCAACCTCAGCGGCCATGGACTTTTGGATCTCGCTGGGTACGAAAAATTCTTAAACAATGAGCTGAACGGAAACGGGAACCGTTCTTAAGCTATCTGACGTAGATTCACGCCGAGCGCCGGAACCTCCTGCTTCTCGGCAAAAAGCAAAACTTACCCGAGCTGTGGCGGACTGGCATTTCACTGTCGGAGCTAGCTAATCCTCTTTCCACTGCTGCTGGATTTCAGGGTTGTTGGTGAAACCCTTAGTCTTTCGCTTCAATACCTTATCGCGGCCCTCCATATAGAAAGCCTCTTCACTAGTTATCTCGTCATCTTCGACGAGTTCCTCGCGTCCTTCAGGCGTATAGATTCCCTCGCCTGCAGCGACCTCTTTGTCCACGACCTCTTCATTATACTGGTAGCCATAGTTTGGTTCTTTGCCCCATGGGTCGTGACCTACCTCTTCCACAACTCGGCCGTCGTGTTCTTCTCGGGCGGCCTCGTCAATCTTAAGCTCGAGGGAGCCGTCATAGATTTCTCTGTTCTCCTTTTGATCGTCCGCTTCAACAACTCCTTGATCTTTCGGCTTGACGCGTTTGACGTCGTCTTTCTCATCGACGAAGGAATCAAATCGTTCGTCGTCCTGGTCTGAAGGTTTGTTGTCGGTATCTTCGCGTGGCATGCTAATCCCAACAAGAAGTTTATTTTCCGAGTTAATAAACAGTTCCAAGGATTTGGTCGGAGAATCCCTCTTTTTTCGCAGAAGAGGCTCGCACAACGCGTCTTAGTTAAGGGACCGAAAAATTCGGATGAGCGGGATCGAGGCTCTTAAAATTGTTCGATCCATTCGTTGAATAAGGCGTATTGCGAGCACAGGTCAAGGACGTCGGAATCAAGAGGATCCTTAAAATAGATCGCAAGCTTATCGACCAGTCCTCGTGCACCGTTCCGTTGTGCGAGTTCCATGAAGCGGATGAGGTCGATCACAAGAGGCGCCGCCAGTATGCTGTCACACCCTTGCCACGTGAACTGCATGTTCATGCGATGCCCTAAAAACCCTTTGAACGATATGAAGTCCCAAGCGATCTTGTGGTCCGAGAGAGGCGGAAAATAATCAATACGGCTTCCCAGATGCGGCTCGTAACCTAGCATCTTTGGCACCACACTCGTCTTTGTGATGAGCTTTGACTGCTTGTTGTCCGGATGCCGTAGTATTTGTCCGTCTAGGTTTCCAAGTATGTTGCTTCCGTACCAGCCATCAATTGTCAGATGTCGGTACTTGAACATAGGCACGAGAGCGCTTTTAACGAGAGTCTCTCCGGTCTTCCCGTCTTTTCCGCAGTGCGGGACGCCCAGGGTGTTAGCCAGCTCTTTTATGGCGGGGATATCGTTGCCCATCGATGGCGTGAAGTTGACGTATGGCAACCCGTTTTTGATGGCGCAATACGCATAAATTGCGCTCGCAGGGATCTTTTTTGAATTCGCTCTGACTGCAGCCTCAAAACTGTCAAGCGTCGCATACTCTGGTTGAGGTGCGAAGTACGGCTCGGTTGAGGCCAAGTTAACCACTACGCAACGCTCGTTTTCAGCGAACTCGCGAATTTCTTGCGATATCTGGTTTGCTGCCTCGCTGAGGGTTAGTCCCTTATTGTCGCAAAGGGACGCTATTGCATCTCCACAATTGTTGACAATGCCGCACTTCACCGGAATGGAGTCTATCTCCTCTTTCAGTTCTGCAAGCTGCATTGTATCAAACGTGCTATTGTCGCTGACATTCTGATAAGCGGCGTCGTACAACGCGACGCTCCTGATATCGTGACCGCCAAATTGAAGGTCTTCGAGTCGCGCAAGATTCAGCCGGGAAAAACGTTTTTCCTCGGACATTACCCCGCTTGATGGGCTTAAGCCGCGCTTTATTGCGAGAACCCCTACAAGGATTGTTGTAGCGACTGCGCCCTTGATTCCGATGAACCAAACCTTCATCTCAGTCGAATCTGCCTTCAATCTATAAAAAATCTTTTAACAACGCTAGGCGAATCAATTGCGATATTGTTGCGCTTTTTTCGTCGCGACGTCGCGACCTCGCGCATTGTAATTGCAGTTGACGCGTACTGTCCAAAAAAAGATGACGGTGGAGACGAAAGCCCGCGGCAAGCGCCAGCCGCGTTAACGGTGCTATTCTCTCTTCTTTTTGTCGTCAGAAACGAAGACGTGTTCTGGTTTTTTCTCTTCTGGCTCGCAGATGCCTTCTGTATCAGGGCCGAGATCACACACTTCAAGCTTTTTGACCTTGTCCATGTCTTGTTCGTGCTCATAGTTTGCGTTGTAGGCATCGGTGTCAGGGGCGTTCAGAGTTCCCGTCTTCATGTCTTTTTTAAACTTGTATTCTACCTTCTTCTCGTCGGCCATCCGGTATCACCGCCCGTACATTTGTGCGGATTCTATTAATTAGTATCGGTTAAGCCGCTGACTCTATAGATAGCACTTGATTAATAAACAGCTCGAAGTTAGCCCTTGAAACCCCCTCAGACCTAGCCCGAAGTTCGCTGTTGAAACCCCTGTCAGACATGGCCCAATCAACACGTCCCCTGCCGTGCATTGCGCGATTCATGACAAAAAAGTCGCGTTTTGAATCAGCGACGCATAAGTTTTTGTGTGTGCTATGCATATATGTTACAGGGGATGATTGAATATTAACTCCCAAACCACTGAATGTAAACTTTGTGAGTTCATTTCCCCCACGGGAATGCGGAATCGCTACGTTTACCCACGACCTAGCAACCAGTTTATCGAACATCTCTGACAATGCAGTATGGAATGTGAGTGTCATCCAAGAGTGCAGGAAGCTCTTTTTAAGTAACGTGTCACTCAGGGCCCAAGCGGCGCAACTGGGCAAAAAGGAGTTTGTTCGCAGCAAACGCTTTGCGTCTAAAACGTTTAACGTCATCAAAGACTGTAATGCTGAAAGCTACATTACTGCTGCGAAACGCATAAACGACTCTAAAATTGACGTCATCAATATTCAGCACGAGTTTGGGCTGTATAAAGGCGATTTCGGCTGCTACATTCTGGAATTCATGCGGAGAGTTAGAAAGCCGATTGTCACGACTTTTCACACCGTTCTACCGAACCCCCCATCCCGCATGAGGGAAGTCGTCAAGGACATATACGCGCTTTCAGACAGAGTCATTGTTTCTGCAAACGCAGCTATTGACCTGTTACATAACAAGTTTGGATTGGATAAGACGCAGCTTACAATGGTGCCGCACGGCGTGCCGCAAGTACCTAAACTTGTTGACACAGAGTTCGCGAAACGGGGTCTGGGATTGACCGAAAAGTTCGTAATAGCGAGCTACGGCTTAATTAATCCTGATAAGGGGATTGAATATGTTATCCAAGCGCTGCCGTCAATTATTGAGGCGAATCCGCGTGAGGATATCACCTACATGGTCGTTGGAGAGTACCATCCTTCGCTCGACCGAAAGATGCGTGAGCTACACAAGGAAAAAATCGAGGGCCTTGTGAAGGAGTTTGGCCTATCGCGCAACGTGCGATTCGTCGAGCGCTACCTCTCTAATAAAGATATGATTAGACACTTTTTGGCCACCGACGTCTGTGCAGTAACAAACATGAATCCGGATCAGATATCGAGCGGAGTCCTGTCCCAGGCGATAGGGTGCGGGAGGAGTATCGTCGCAACGAAGTTTGCACACGCCGCTGAAGCCCTGTCAAACGGCAAAGGCTTGTTTGTTGAATTTGGCGATCCTGAGGACATCGCTGAGAAAATCAACCTCCTCGTCGCTGACGCGGAGCTTCGGAATACCCTAAGCCGTCGAGTGCATGCATACGGACAGGCCCTGACGTGGGATAAAATTGCCCGCAGGTATTTGAACGCCTTCGCGCAAGTGCGAGAGCCTCAAGTGCAGTTGCCATCAATTCCCTTGCAGCAGCGCTTCTCGCAGCCGATCGATCGTGCATTGCGACGCAGCAAGATTTGAAAAATTGGCGACGAGTTTTTTTGAGGATAGAGAACACGCCACGTTGGCGTCCATTCCATTTTTTAAATCGCCGGCCCTGTTAGGTCTTACAGCAGCTTAAGTTTGGCCAACGCTTCAAACGATTCAGCGCAGCTTGTCGTAACATCCGTAAGCGCATCGCTGAAACACATTCGTGCTTCGTCATACTCTCTAAGATTTATTCGTCCTATCGCTTCTGTAAGTTTACGCGTAGTTCGTGAAAAAATTGCTTTAGAGCCGAGCACGTTCTGGGCGAGTCTTATCTCCATCATAAGTGAATTTAAATAGGCCTCAACAACCTTCTGACCGCCAGTTAATTCATCATCTTTGAGTCCAATAAGCTTTTCAAGCAGTTGGTTTGCAATCGATACTTCAGACTTCAATTTCTCTGCGTATTCAAATTTGCGAATTAAGTCTTTTGGTTCAGCCATGCGTCCCACCGCAAAATATTATGAGTTTCGGCCTAGATATAATTGATTCAAAAAATTTGCTTAAAGGCTTATTGACGCTTTTGACAGAATTTCGGTGCTAGCTGTTTTGCCCGATAGCCACACAATCCATCACGGAGACGCAGCGGCGAAAGGTCTAGGGCCACAACGAACATGCGGCGTATAAGCCGCATGCAACGAAACTCAGAGCGATTATCAGCGTAGTCACACAGCGTGACGATTGTTGGTGTTTTGCTCGAATTGAAACGCGATGTTGAATAGCAGTTGTTCGTTGAATTGATCGCCGATAATTTGCATCCCGATGGGCAAGTGCCCTTTTCGCCCACACGGAACGGATAGAGATGGTACGTTCGCCAGATTAATTGGAACAGTGTTAATATCGACCTTGTATAGCGACAGAGGATCTTCGATTTTTTCGCCGATCTTAAACGCAGCGTACGGCATCGTTGGTGCGATGAGCACGTCGAATTGCTTGAAAACCCTCTGAAAATCTCGGCTTATCAATGCTCTCGCTTTGCGCGCTTTCAGGTAGTACTTGTCGTAGTACCCCGCCGAGAGCGCATACGTACCGAGCAGTATGCGTCGTTTGACCTCGTTGCCAAATCCTGATGCGCGGTTCTCGGAGAATGTCGTATGCCAATCGTGGTCTTTTTGGACCCGATGTCCATAGATGATTCCAGAGTACCGAGCGAGATTCGACGACGCTTCCGACATCGCTTGGACGTAGTAGGCTGAAAGCGCATACTTGAGATTCGGCATCGAGGTCTCCTTAGCGTGCACGCCAAGGCTTTCAAGCACCGCTATTGCTTCCCACGTTGCGTTTTCCACGACGGGATCAACGCCTTCGCCAAAAAAATCCCGTGGGACGCCAACCTTTAAGCCAGCTATTTCGTCTCGGAGCTTGGCTACATACTGCGGCACCGGCGCGTCCCGAGAAGTGCTGTCCCAAGGATCGTAACCGGCGATGACCTCAAAGAGCGCCGCGCAGGCTTCGACGGTTCGCGCGATGGGTCCGATCTGTTCCATTGAATTGCCGTACGAAACGAGACCGTTGCGTGACACTCTACCATAAGTAGGTTTCAGGCCGACCACTCCGCAAAAGGACGCAGGGCACCGAATCGAACCCCCCGTGTCAGAACCTAACGCAAGATCAGTCTCCTGTGCCGCCACGGCGGCAGCACTGCCCCCAGAAGAGCCGCCTGGCACGCGCTCGAGGTCCCAAGGATTCTTGGACGGTCCGAAGAAGCTGGTTTCTGTCGAGGTGCCCATCGAAAATTCGTCCATGTTCGTTTTGCCAATTATGACGGCACCTTCTTCGCGCAATTTCTTGACAACGAACGCGTCGTATGGGGGGACGTAATGTTCCAACATCTTCGAGGCGCACGTGGTTCGCAGTCCTTTGGTTGAAATGGCGTCTTTAATCGCTATGGGGATGCCAGCAAGCCGCCCATCAAGTTCGCCTGCATCAGCGCCTTCAGCTTGTTGTCGCGCACCTTCGTAATCGACAGTGATAAACGCGTTGAGTTTGCTTCGTCTGATGGCATTAAGCAATTCCTCAACGTGTTCTCGGTGGCTCATAGTATCCGTGGGCCCCTGAAATAGCCATTTTCGACTTTTGGTGCGTTCGCAAGAGCGTTTTGTTGCGTTAGGCTCGGCGTAACCTCGTCGGCACGCAGCACGTTGTCCTCTTCTTGTTCAGTCAGTTCCGCTTCAATGTCTTCTAGCGCTTCAAAGTACTCCAGTATAGCATTGAATTGCATCGTGAACGCTTGCATATCCTCTTCATTAAGGTCGATACACGCTAGCCGCGCTATTTGTTCAACATCGGTCTTAGTTATCATTCTGCCACCGCGATACCGCGTTTTTCTGCCACTGATTGTAAATAAGCTCCGACGGCGCCTTTACCGTTGCGCTTGTCGTAAGGAAGGTTTTTGCGTGCGAGTTTCCGCAACACTGCACTTACCCCTGTCCCGTACTGGAGCGCTTTTTTCCGTCTGTACGCCAATTCGTGAGGCATCAGCTGCTCAGCCACTCTACGCAAAATATACTTGTTGATTCCGCGGTTGAGTTTCAGTGCGCCGTCAATCGTCAATCCAAACTTTACCACCCGCGGATCTAGATACGGCAAGATGATGTCTATCGAGTGTGATGCGGCCGCCAAGTTGTCTCGTTCGAGGTTGTCCTTCGCAATGTTAAGCACGTCAATTTCGAGCGCGTCACGCAGCCCTTCGTGATCTGCAGCGGGGATCCTTGCGTATCTCGAATAGCCTGCAAAGAGTTCATCTGCTCCTTGCCCGGTCAGAATAGATTTCAAGCCCGCGGCTTTTGTTTGCTCAGCAAGCACGTACATCGGGAGAGCGATTGCGAGATCGAGCGGATTGCAACTCTCGACGGTTTCAATAACGCGAGGAATAAGCATTTCGACGTGGCAGGCGTCAAGGTAAATGACCTGGAGGTCGATTCGCATCAGGCGCGCCGCCTGCTGTGCGCTTTTTAGATCGTGCGATTCCGGCAATCCTGCCGCGAAGTATCGGTTGTCCGCGTTGTCTGCCATGATCGCACAGAGCAAGGAGCTGTCGACTCCGCCCGAGAACGCGACGCCCATTCGTTCATCGGCAAGTTCATTCATCACGGACGTAAGAAGTTCGCGAAGGTCATTAACCACACGTGATTCATCATTGGTTGTGCGGTTCCTGCTTGACTGCTGAAGAGTTTTTTTCGTGCCACACTTAACGCTTCGCGGTCCGTGAATCGCCACCATGGTTCCTGGGTCGACCCGTTGGGTGCGATTGATTCCGACCGACCACAAAGCCTTGCGTTCCGACGCGAATGCGCATAGCGAACCCTTCACGTTTGATCCGTAGAATAATGGTCGCGAGCCGACGCAGTCTCTGTCCAGCAGGAGAACGCGCGAATCAACAATGCGCGCCTGAGCGTAACTTGAGTGGTACCTGTCTGAAACTGTTATTGACAAACCAGTGCTGCCAGATGCCGCACTGTATTGCGAATCACCCAAAGCACTCACGACGTATCCTGTGTCATTCGTCAATTGTCCTTGGGAACAGCGGCGCACGGCTCCCCGGTGTTTAAGGACTTCCTGCATCGACTGCACAGCCCAAAAGGCTCTCGGTCCAACAGCTCCGACTATTCCAGACACTCATCCTGCCTCAGAAGCGTCACCACGCGCTCTACTTGTTGAGGGGCTGTCCCAACATAGTTCTCGGGACGTACCATCCACTCGAGTTGCTCTTTCGTGAGGTGTTCGGCGAGCAATGGCTCTTTGAGCAGTGCCTCTGAAACGGTATCGCCGCTCGCGTTGGCGTTCATTGCTGCTGATCGTATAATTTCGTGGGCGCGTTGTCTTCCGATCTTCTTTGCGAGATGCATCATCACGGCTTCGCTCATGTTCAGCCCTCGCATAAGATTGAGATTGCGTCTGATGCTCTGCTCGTTAAACGTCAGATTGCCCAAAACGTTGATGGAGAGCGTTACAATGTGATCACTCAGAATAGTTGCTTCGGGAAAGATGATGCGCTCACAGGAAGAATTTGTGAGGTCTCTCTCGTCCCAAAGCGTGTTGTTTTCTAGCGCCGGCATAACGAACGACCGCACGACGCGGGCTAGGCCGCAGATTTGTTCTGACTTGATCGGGTTTCGCTTGTGCGGCATCGTTGAGGATCCGACTTGCGCTTTGCCGAATCCTTCAGCGACTTCGGCTATTTCGCTTCGTTGCAGGGTTCTGATTTCTGTAAATATCTTCTCGAGGGACGTAGCAATGTTGGCAAGCAGCATCACGTATTCGGCATGTCGATCCCGTTGTATGACTTGTGTCGATACTTCGACGGGCTGCAATCCCAACAATTTCAACGTACGCGCTTGAATCTCGACAGCCTGCTTGCCAAAGGCTGCTTGGGTACCTACGGCTCCCGTCATTTGACCGACTTCGATCCTACCGCGCGCTTCTGAAAGCCGTTGCAAATGCCGATGTATTTCCATCGCCCAGACGGCAAACCGCAGACCGTACGTCGTCGGCACAGCAATTTGTCCATGAGTTCTGGCGGCGCACACTTTATCCTTGTTTTCGTCAGCGAGATTTACCAAAACGTTTCTGAGTCGAATAAGTTTCGACTTGAGGATTTTACACGAATCGCGCAGCTGTAACGCCAGAGCGGTATCAATGATATCACTGGAAGTCGCCCCGTAGTGCACATAATCAGTTTCTGCGTGAATTTTCTCGGCAATGGCCTCGACCACGGCCATGATGTCGTGATGGATTGCTTCTTCGATTTCTGCCACGCGTTTTAGCGTGACCTCTCCCGCAGCCTCTTCGATTTGGTCTGCCGCCTCTTTAGGTATAACTCCGAGCTCGGCTTCCGCTTTCGAAAGCGCCACTTCGACGCGGAGCAGATAATGGAGCTTACGCTCTTGGCTCCATATCGCTTTCATCTCATTGGTGCCGTAACGGAATTCAATCGGATGAACTGCCATTTTTCGCTCCACAGTTTACGACAATCACCTTTTGGGGCTCTTACTTTAATTTTCTGTCGTCAACCATCGCGTCTCTATTGAAGTGCAGCGCTACGCAACGAATACGAGCGTGGTGACAGACCAACTAGCCAAGCGGGCTTGTCGCTACACAACTACGTGTTTTTGGTGAAAGTCACGCACCGAATTTTTGACCTTTGCCTAAGAGATCTGTGAGCACTGGGACCAAATCAACCCCGCGGATACGATTCATGCCTCCCCGGGCCGCAGAACACTCGTCAAATACGTTAATCTCATCAGTTCGGACGCCTTTTCCGTTTATTATGAACGGAACCGGGTCGCCGGAGTGTTCTCTGAGGCTCACCGGCGTCGTATGATCTGCAGTAATGACGACAAGCATAGATTCGTCGATTGCAAGCTCCGACATCGCGGTATCGACCCGAGTCAAGAAGTTCGTTTTGGCATTGAACTCACCGTCGTGGCCCGCTTCATCTGCGCCTTTTATGTTGAGCAGCACAAACGTGTGTTTCTTCAATGCTCTGTTGACGTTCTTCACTTTTCCGTCGATATTTGAGTCGATGTGCCCTGTTGCGCCTGCAGTCGGCACGTATTCCATGCCAGTAAGTTTACCAATCCCGATCACCAATGCGGTCGCCGCGATCACGGCAGCATCAAGACCTGTGCGCTCTTCGAATGGGATCAACTGCGGAACTGCGCCCGCCCCTCGAAGTAGTACTACGTTTGCTGGAAGTTCGCCCGCTTCTGTCCGTTTTTTGTTCACTGGATGATCACTTAGGATCGCGCACACCTGGCGAGTGAAATCATTAACGAGCTTCGCTGTTTTTTGTGGCGAAAGGCCGGTCGCCGTAGGTTGTGATGGCAAGAGCGCCCCGATTTGATGCGGGTCGGTGGGCGTAATGCTCGGACTAAGGCCTTCCCCTCGCAGAACAAGGGCCGCTCTATGTCCTGCTGACTCTTTGAAAATAAACTCGCAATCAAGATGCACGCGCTCTCTGATCGCTTCTGCCAGCCGGTGGGTATCGCTGATACGACCCGCGCGTCGGTCGATAACTGTGCCGTCTTTGACCGTGGCGAAATTGCCGCGGAAGGCAATGTCGCCTGGTTTGACGTCAATTCCGACTCCCGCTGCCTCGAATGGCCCGCGGCCGGTGTACACTTCTTTTGATGAGTAACCAAGCAATGAGAGATGCGCTGTGTCAGAGCCAGGAGGCGTGCCGGGTGCTATAACGTCCATGATTCCTAGGATCCCTTCGCGCGCTAATCGATCGAAGAACGGAACGCTCGCGGCCATTAAAGGCGTCTTCGTATCGACCGTCGGACGGTCGGCTGCACCATCGAGCACGACGAGCAAAATTTTCGTAGCAACGTCCATGTCGCAAAAGCTTGCAGCGGACCCTAAACACTATGCTTACGGTTCGGCTAATATCTTTGTTTTGCCGATTTCTACGCGCCGTAACGGGTAGATAATCTTGGCTTGTTTGTAAATATCGCTCGCGAGCTTTCCGAGAACGACTTCGTGAATGAACGGTTCATAATTAAGGTCTTTTCCGCGTTGCCGTAGGATACCGTTCATGATCTCACGGATCGCTTTGATTTGAGAAGATCCTGCTCGTTTTATCGTAAACGACATTGGCTTAAGGTGAATCTTATAGCCGTCCTTTGTCGTTACAACGATGTTCGACTCGACGAGACTTGTACGCCTTTTAACTAGGCTTCTGAGGTAATCACGCGTTAGTTCGTGCCCTGTGAACTCAGTATGTGCCGACTCACCACTCACTTCATCGATCTTGAAGTGCATTTTTACGTTTTGCTTTCCCATGTCATTCGTCAGTTCGCCCAGGGTGGTATCGACGACTCTTCCAATCAGTTTCAAAGAATCGTCGGCAGGGGTTGTCCCTATGTTCATTTTGCCAAAGATCTCAGGCGTCACAACGTCGTACCATCTCTTTGCTTTCCAGCCCTCGGCTTTCTTCCTTGTCTGTCTTCTCGCCATCCAAAAACTCCTTGCACAACCTGCAGGGCACTCAATAACTTCAACAGCGCTTGCAGTCATTACGCTGCGATTTTACCTCTAAAGCTTACACGTATATAAATGATTTGCCATATAACACTTTTTCACAGAAACTTGATCCCTTCAGGCAGCTCCTTAATACGCTTTGCGAATTTCTGTGGCCACAATTCCAGATCTAGTCCTTTTTGTGCAAAAAATGCAGCTGCCCATCTCTCTAAGCCGATGCCTGAGCACCCCGACCACAGATCCCCTTTTTGGGTTTTTACGTTGAACCCTCGGGGATATTTGTCCCCGTTTACGCTTACATTTTGAAACTCAAGCCATTGGCTATCAGTTCGTTCACCGCGGTATGGCAAGTACGCTTCGTAGTCGATCGTGCCTGCCGAACGGTCACCAGCAGCTTCAGTGAGTCCTTCTTGCGCCATAAACCATGGCGTAACGCGCGCCATTCTCCATTCAAGATCTAGTATATCGTTAAAAATGTGCGCGTAGCGCTTCTCAAGTTCATGAGCTTCTTCGCTGATTTGTTCGGGGCTGCCGACCCAAACGATCTCAATTCGGTGAAACTCATCGACGCGTTCTATACCATGGATGCCGCCGCTTTCGTAGCGATGTGACGTGCCAGATCGATCAAATACCTTAATCGGAAGCGACTCTCGAGAAATCGTTTCGCCTTGCAAAAACGGCCAAAACGAAGGACATTGGGCGTAGCACATGCCCCCGATGGGGTCGTCAATCTTCTCTCTGATAAGCTCCAAGGGAATCTCATTCGTAACTTTGTAATAGTCCATCACATCCTCCCAATATTCTGGGTCGCGTGTTTTAGGAGGAGAGACATAGTAAATCTCAGGATAGATGCCGCGTGCGTGTCCTGAACGTTTCCAGACCTCCCAAGGAACCATCTTCGGAAATATCATTTCAGAATAACCGAGCGGCGCTAATATCTCCTGTTCGATGATTTCCTCAAACGTGTTAAAGACTTTTGTTACTTGGGGCCCGAATATCCATTGCCCTCGGCTCACGCCATGCTTGATCCACTCGCGCTTTTGTAGCTCCAGAGTCGGGTCGCGCCGAAAATGACTCTCTTTTTGTGGACTTTCCCAGATCAGATCCCAGTTTTCTACCTTCGTACCATAGAGTCGGTGTTTTGTCTTCTCCTCGATGAGATTCACTATGCGGTCTGGGATTTTTTTTTCGATCTCGTGTTCGCCGACCGAGAGCTGCAGTGTTAGCAGTTTGTCTTCGTGCGATGCCTGTTTCACAAATGGCAGTTCAACATGCACAGGAGTTTCAACCTCGATCTTTATGATGAACTCATCTATCTCATATCCTCTGACTCCGATCCGATATTTCGTGCCCATAGTCGTTCCCAGGGCTTTTTTGAAGCGTAAGAGCGCATCGTGCGCGCGCGTGTGCCTGCCGCTGACGATTCTAACGCAAAGCTCATTCGCGTGCGCATGCCATTCGATTATTCTGGCTGCTTCCTTGATCGAGTCACGTGGCACGCCTTTGATGAAAAGAGCATCGTTAGCATCGTCAACCGCGTTCTGCAGCTCGCAATCTGCTTCTGACGGGAGATCGTCGCTGAACTTAAGATGAGCTGTCAAATCAAACTCCATGTTGCGCCTCTACCATTCTTGCCGCCAAAGCCCCGTGAGTACTATTGGACTTGTCTCCGTCTTGCCGTCCTTTTTTTCCAAACGTTACTGGCTACAACAATCGAGCACCCAGTCGCGTCACGGGCGCCCGTTCTGAAGTCCGAATATGAAGGGCCAGGTTCTTAACTGTAATCCTTTATCGTGATCACGATGCTTGGCAACAGTGGCTCTGCAGTTGTCAAGCCTATTCGTAGAGCGCTCTGCTGACTGTCGTGGTGCCGAGTGAAAGGCCTTGAAAGCGTAAGATACGACCGCTGAGGGTGAGTTCATTCGAAGTCATACTGCAAAGCAATCGGGGCATCGGAGACTGACAGAACAAGTCTTCAAAATGTCTTACTGGCAATTGCTTAAAAAGGTATATATGCTTGTCAAGCTTACAAGCGTTAATTGTTAATAAGCCTAGGCGTAATTATCAGAACTTGCTGGAGGTCATCAATCTGCGAGATCTATTCTCTAAGCGGTCGATCGAGTCAGAGCTGCGGAATCCGACCGAGGATTTTAACTTAGAGACGCAAGAAATTGAGTACCGAAAAGAGCTTCTCACCGGCCGCGCGTGTCGGATTAACGTTAAGCGATCTCAGAGAAAGAAACAAGCACAAACCGGCATGGGTTACTCCGAGCTTATTGAGCTCTCTGCGAAGAACTGCTACTTCTGTCCCGCGAACATTAAGGCGGCGACTCCGATGTTCCCGTCGAGTTTAGTGCCAGAAGGCAGAATCAAACTCGGAGAGACGACCGTATTCCCCAATCTATTCCCTTTTGCGAAGTATCACGCGGTCGCGACGGTCTCACGGCAGCATTTTCTAGGGATTGATGAGTTCACCTTAAAGCAGATACAGGATACGATCAAAGCAAGCGTCAAGTACTTTCACTGCGTCAGATCAAAAGACCAGAAAGCCGTGTATCCGATTTTTAGTTGGAATTTCTTGCCGCCTGCCGGTGCGAGCGTGATTCATCCTCATGTCCAACTCACGGTCGACGAGCAGCCGACTAACCTCGCTTGGTTGTACCTATCAGCCTGTAAAAGATATTACGCAAGACATAAAGAGAATTATTGGATGCACCTGCTTGAAGTTGAAAAAGATGAAGGTGAGCGGTTTCTGGGAGAGATTGGAGGGGTTTCCTGGATAACTAGCTATGTGCCGCTCGGCAATGATGAAATATGTGGGGTATTCCACAATGTCTCATCGTTGTATAGCCTTGATGATATCAGCATCTCAGACTTGAGCAAGGGACTTAAACGGGTTTTTACAGCTTACACATTGTACGGCGTTCATAGCTTCAATTTGAGCACGTTCTCGGCGTCAAGTGAAGACGAGAGCTTCAAGCTTATCGTCAGGATCATTGCACGACCATACCCTCAAAGCTACTATAACAATGACGCTGGTTATATGGAACGGCTTCACGAAGAAGTGATCGTCGAGTCTATGCCCGAAAAAGTGGCGTCTGACTTGAAAGAGTACTTCGGCTAGCCTATTCCTCAGCAATGACAATCATGTCGTCTAAGGATCTTAATCCGAGTTTCGCAGATGATTTCACGATACCTAGCTCCCCTTCTATGTAGAAAGCTGGGATCTCTTTCATTCCACGCTTGTAAGCGAGAAATGCTCGGTGATGCCCGTCTACGATATGGTAGCAGCGGCCCTTTCTTGCTACCACAATGGGGTACACCACGCCGCGTTCGAACTGCTGTTCCCGCAGCAGCAGCTCTCCGGGATCTAAGAGTTTTTGAGTCGGAATTAGAGATTCGACCCCCACTCGCGTATGTCCTATTCTGACACCTGGGTGCAGCGTTTGAAAAAACGTGAAAATACGCTCAACATTCTCAGAAATGATGTTTTCGATGCTCGCGCGCAGCATATCGGTGGCCGTGACGATTCCGATGACGCGCTCGCCCTCGATAATGGGGAGATGGTGAATGTGGTTATAAGCCATGACGCCGGCAACGCTGACAATATCATCATCAGGTTTTGCAGACACCGGGTTCGTCGTCATAACCGCCGCAATTTTCTGATGGTGCTTCGCCAGAATGAGATCCGCGCTAGTGACCATGCCTATCATTTTCCCATCCGAGACGACAGGAAAACCTCGGTGGCCGGTTTTTGCGATGAGAGCCAACGCTTCAGCAACCGTGGCATTTGGTTGTAAAGGGATAACTGGGGCAGAAATGTACTCTTTGACGCTGACCAATTCGATTGGTGCCTCCCAAAACCCTCCGTTGGATGTTCCAGCCTTTCGTCTGCGCCGTGACCCAAGGAACAGTCTAGATAGTCTGATTGACTCGCACCTTTGTCCCGTACGTCACCCGGTCAATGGCGTTCTCGTAAACTAGCGTGTGCTTCCGAGCGACGTTTTCCCAGATGATATAGTTTGCCACATAGCCCTGTGCGTGTTCGCTGTACGTTTCAAGCATTAGGTCGCTTGTTAGCAGTATTGTGATAGCTTTTCGCAGTTCGTCAAGATCGTCTGCTGGGACTGCTATTCCCGCACCACTCGCCTCAATTTCTGCCTTCAGGCCTTCAAGTGACGAGACGATAGCGGGCTTGTTGAGTGCAAAAGAGTGTGCGAGATTGCCGCTTTGTGATGCGTGCTTGTAGGGGAGGACGACGAAATCTGATGCTGAAATAATGCTATCGTAGGTATCAGGGTCGAATGCGCCTAGTATCGTTTTGATGTGGTCTTTAGCGGGGGACTCTTCAATTTTGCGCAACAATTGCTCTTTGTACCTGATTCCCGTGCTCGAACCTGGTCGAGCGTCGCCTGCGATCAGTAGTATCGCAGACTTGCCCGCTTCTCGAATGACTTCCGGCCAGATTTCGACTACGTCCTCGAATCGTTTATTTGGTTCAAACCACCCTATGCAGAGTGCGACCTTCTTGCCAGCAAGGCCGAAGCGCTCTTTTGCCAGAGGATCGGGCACGACCTCCTTAGCGCCGTGCGATATGACGTGCACGTTGTGCGGGATCCAGTCAAGGTTGTAGGGCAGAAATAGCTTTTGAACTTCGGCGTGGACGATTGCAGAATCTAGCAGCCGCAGACTAACGTCCGTAAATATTGCTTCAGGGCGATCAAGAGACGTATAAATGGAGTGATATGTCATAACGGAGGGGATCTTCTCCAACTTGAGTCGAAAGAGGAGCGGAAGGATTCGGCCTCCATAATCGCCGTGCGTTAAATAGAGCCCATACTCGTGCTGAATGTGGACCACATCGGGCTTGATTTGCTGCACCGTTGAATAAACTTTTTCATCCCATCCGGGGTCGTTAGTGTCGATGATGGGATAAACGCCCTCTTCGCGATGTCCGCCAAATTCCTCGTCTGTGTGACAAACAATATCGACATGGTGACCATTCTCTCTCAAGGCGCCGACGAGCTCCGAGCTGTAGGTAGCGATGCCGCAGTGTCGCGGCGACCAGCTTGTTACCATTACTATGTTCATTTACCGCGTCTCCTTGGACAAAAAACTGAGCGCAGACCCCATTTTGATGTGCATAGTGCGTATTTCGGCAGCTACTTAATAAAATTTGGGTCCGAATCCACAAGATGCATGGCGCTCAAAAAGCCTGAGCCATCAAAAAAAGCCATATACATCGTTGCCCATCCTTCAGTGGGGTTGTTATGAAAGCACTGATTTTATGTGACGGTTACGGAAAAGAGCAAAGCGTCTACGCGGGTAGCTCAAACGCGCTAATTTCTTTGACGGAGGGATTTGCGGTCATCGACAAGCTCCTGCTCGATCTCGCCACTGTTGGACTGCGCGAAGCAGTGCTTCTGACCAGTGTCTCTTTTGCATCGGTGCGGCATGCACTCGGAAGCGAGCGCAAAGGCGTCAGTCTGAGTTACGAGCAGGCAATAAGAGCGTTCAAAAACATTGTATCCGTACTCGCCAAGATGGATGATGATGTCCTCGTTATGGATTCCGGCGTTGTTGCTGACATCAACTTGAAAAAGATGATTATGAAGTTCACCCACGCAGCGGCACCTGTATTGATCTATGCTGCTACCGGCGCAGAGTCGCGCGGTTCCACTGACCGCGTATCTGGAGCTTTGTTTGACTGGGAGTCACGTGCGGTTTATGGCGGTATCTTCTGTGTTCGAAAAGGGTATCAGCTTGCCCAATTTTTGCTGGGAGACGAATTAGAAGAGGTGTTTCCCGTGCTGGCGGATCTAGGGCAGCTTGACGTGTACGAAGAGGGGAACTTCTGGAGCACTTTTTACACTGAAGATGGGAAAAAAAGAATTCTCACAGAGTTTCACAATAAAACGGCAAAGCCGTGGGGATATGAGAAGGTTCAGATACTAACTGGGCTCTACTTACTCAAAGAGCTATATATTCGCGAAGGCTACCAATCGTCATATCACTACCACCAGAACAAAGACGAGACCATGCTCATCGTGCGGGGCACAGGCTATATTGAATTTGACGATCGCAGAGAGTACTTCGAAGTGGGAGACACCATCCACATCAAACCCTACGAAAAGCACACCATCGTCGCAAGCACGGACACGGTTCTATATGAAGCTTCCACGCCATTTCTGGAAGACACGACACGCGTGAAAGACTTTTACCCCGTCAGGTAGCGGTCGCTTGCGGCATCCGTTTCGTCTCGATTTCCCTTTTTAGCTTGTCAAGCGTTCTTGCCAGCGCGTCGACTTTCGTGCGAAGCGGACTGTTTGGTTGCGTCTTCAAAAGAAGCCGGATCGAGTTGAGTTCGCGATAATAAGGCCCCAGCCTCCTGTTGAAGTGAGTGGCCTCATCTCGGCTAATATTGTTTCCTGCATCTAGATCTTTCTGGATCGCTTCGACTTTGCGGATTACGTTGTTGATCTTTTGATTTATGTGCCCTACGTCGGTCTTCATCGGCGCTTCGTTAACGCCGAGGCTAAGCACCAGATCATTGAGTGAATCGGCTACAACTCTGCCGTGATCCGTGAGTTCCACGTACTTGACCCTGCCGACTTTCTCTGATCGTAATAAACCAAGCTTCTCCATGCCCCAAAGCGTTTTGACGGCGTGCGGGTACGTGCAGTTGCATTCCTTAGCCAGAACCGATACGTACGTTCGATCGTACGTTCGGATCGTGAGCATCAGTGACGTGGGCATTTTGTGTAAGAAGACGCCAGCAAGCTCATTCGCAGCCATTGCTTTTTTTTGGGGGCTAATGCTATATAAAGCCGTGTTAGGATGAGAAATCCCCTAGCAGTTTACTAAAGCTTCTTCCCTTCTTTAGTCCGGTCTCTAGCAGGCGCTCCCTGCGAACTACCTGCAAGACTCGATCTGCTACGGCTGAACTGTCATTCGATGGGATTATGACGACTCCGTGCGCATCGGCTTTCACCAGATCACGCGGCCGTATTGAAAGTCCATTGACGACGAGCGAAACGTTCACCTCTCCCTTGTTTAACGGCCTTCCGGCACGGGGGGTTATCCCTTTTGCCCACACCGGATACTGAAGCGCATCTATGGTCGTAATGTCTCGACAGCTTCCGTATACGGTTGTACCGGCAAGTCCACGCCGTTGCGCTGCCCGAGAAGTCAGGCCACCCCATACCGCGAAATCGGAACCAGAACCGTCAATGAACAGTACGTCGCCAATGGAAGCCGCTTCAATAGCACTGACCACGGTGCCCCAGTCGGTCGGATTCGTTTTAACGGTAACTGCGGGCCCCACAATGGCCACATGCGGCAAAACGGGCTTAAGACAACCCAACACATTCCGCCCATCCATGGCGTCCGCAATTATTGGCGTCGGCGTGTTCTGAAATAGGCGAATCAGCGCCGCTTCTGAGCACGTTTTCGCTCTGGACCTCTCCCGTGGTGGCCTCATGAGGCTTTTCCAAAGATCAATCTCAGATGTTTTTGGTTCTTGGCTAGACAAAGGCAACTAGACCTCGTAGAGCAGCCTCTGGATCGGCGGCTTTGGTTACGCCAGAAGCGAGAAGCACGCCTTGGGTTCCAAGTTCGATTGCGGCCTTTACGTCTTCACCTTTCGAGATGCCTGCACCACAAAGCACTTTCACGCCCATCGCGGCGTCGACCGCTCCCGTTACCACTTCAGGATTCGCTTTTGACACAGGAATGCCCGAGCCAATCAATTCCGGGGGTTCAATCGCTACGAAATCGGGACAGAGTGAGGCAGCCGCCTTGGTCGTCGATACGTTGTTGGTACAGATTATTGTCGCCAAATTCGCCCTCTTCGCGGCATAATTTGCAGCGTCGATCTCGGCAAGTTCAAGGCGTCTCTCCGAGTGATTTATTAGTGTACCGCGGGCTCCAGCCTCTGCCAGCGCTTCAGCCAGTATGTGTCCTGTGTACCCGCCGAATTGGATTCCATCGATATGCTGCGCGTAGACCGGGATGTCTACTTGGTGGGCTACTTGAAAAATGTCTGCGGCTTGTGGCACGACGACCACAATAACGCCGGAGTCCTTGGCGACTTTGCTCGCAGTAGTTGCGAGTTCTACAGCATTCGCACCAGTGCTTTCGGCATATGTTTTGAAATTAATCACGATTAACGGTTTCATGCGCGCACCTCCGTATTCTTTGAGTTAACTTGTTCATCACACGCACTAGATGTAAACGGATCTCGGGTGAGCAGCATTTTCAGAGCCCGCATGTTTGACCCTTATCTTAGGTCTGAATGATCCAAAAAGACTCGAACCAGGACCAATTGACGTTCAGACGCGGGCCTCGTGACAAAGGCAGCGCTGCTTAGCCTAGAAGTCGGTCTTTACCCGGTACTGGTCGATATCGTTCTGTTTTAAGCCTTCGAGAAACACACGCGCAGCGCCTTCCGCATCTCGCGCGGCTGTAATAGCGCGTCCTACGACTAAGATGTTGGCACCCGACTTAAGAGCTTCCTCGATATTATCTTGTCGTATCCCTCCCGCCACTGCAACGAGCTTGGCGTACTTCTTTACGTGAGAGATGTTCCCCCACGCGTGTGCTAAGTCTTCGGTGTCGATTGCCCTATGGAGCTCAACGATATCTGGCTTATTTTTTAGCGCCTTTAAAACGCTTTCCGGCTTATCAACGTTTAACATGTCCACAATAACGTAGATCCCGGTCTTATTTGCCTCTTCTATTGCTTTGTCTATGGTTGACGAGGACGCTAGTCCAGAGACCACAACGGCGTCGGCCGCCTCGTCTGCAGCTAAGCGCGCCTCGAGGTTTCCGGTATCGAGGGTTTTGAGGTCAGCTACGATGAAGGCGCTGGGGCGCGCCTTTCGCATCTCTCGAATGACTCCTAAGCCATAGCGTTTTATAAGCGGCGTGCCCGCTTCAAGGATGATGTGATCGCTCGTTGGAAGCTGGTCCAAAACTGTGAGCACAGAACTCAGTTCAGTTAGGTCGAATGCCACTTGAAGGTACGGTGGGTCCCAGAGGCGCGTAACTTTGAAGCCCATAACGGGGTGGAGCGACCGGTCTTTTTCATACAGAACCTTGTCCACAGATGGAAAGTCGCTTAACGCTCTTCTCAGCGCTAGTTTCGTAGCACCGTAATTGTAGCGGTAGATCTTCTCGTAATCTCTTGCGTCGGGGTGAACGTATACGGATATGACTAGCACGTACTGCTCACACGCTTCCTTTGCAATGACCCCGTCTTCCACAGCGTCTGCAACTGCTTTCGCGACGGCGGCTTGAGCGGGGCCGAATACCCGCGCTGCCTGTTCTAAATCTTGTATCGTTACCTTGGGGACGATTAGTGTCGCAGGCTTCGTAAGCAAATTGGGTCTAATTACAGCCAGAAGCGGAGTATGCCCCTTGGAGAGATGCGATAATCCACTAGCAAATGCTTGCCCCACTGGGCCATTCTTATCCCCTATCAAGAGGTCAATATGGGCCAGTTCAGGATCTGTGCCGATCAAAGCTTCGCCTACGTGCAATTCGGATTCCTCTGCTTTTCTAACACAATTAGTAGTAGGTATTTGGTCTATATAGCTTTCCTTTTGACGCTGCACCCCAAAAGTGTGCAGAATTAGTTCTGCTTTGCGGTGAGGTAGACTTGAAGTAACTTTTTGCTCACGACATGGACATCGTGATTCTGAACGGCTTTCCGTGCGTTCTCTCCGAGCGTCTTTGCGCTCGCATGATCTGCGATTACATCGTTGATCGCGCTCCTAAATTCTTCAGCAGTCGTGAACTTAATGCAGTTGCGTCCGGCTTCAAAAGTGTTGTAAGCAGGCAGGTCTCGCAAGATAATGGGTACTCCACAAGCAGCTGCTTCAAGAGCGGCTATCCCTTGATTCTCTTCATAGCTGGGAAAAACGAACACGTCTGCTGCACTGAGGGGCTCGCAAATGCTATCCACTTGGCCCGTGAAAAGCACGTTTTCAGGGGCCGCTTCGAGCACATCTTTAGCCGCTTTGGGCAAGAACGGTCGCGCCAGGATCCTTCCCACCCACACGAACCGGAAACGTGGCAGCTTCTTCGCGACGTCCACGAAATCAATGATGCCTTTTCGCAAGAAAACCAGACCAATTGAGAGAATTAGTGGGCGTTCGTCCAAAGCGTACTGCGCTCTAAACTTCATTGCGCGTCTTTCATCGCACTCGTACAAGCTCAAATCAATCCCATTGCTGAGAACCGCGATTCTCCGCTTGACGTTAAGCGTGCTTTTTAAGACCTCCTTCGTGTACGCGGAGGGCGCGATGCAAACGTCTGCGAGATTGTAGAAGAAGCCCAAGTATCCTTTTAGACAGGCGCTGATGAAGGTGGCGCCGAAGTAACTGTTGGCGACATCCTGTGGCGTCGTATGGGTGTGTATTATCACCGTCTTATGACGCGCTTTATGCAACAACGCCAACAGAAGGGCGATGGGCCCGAATGTGTGGGCGTGCATGACGTCGCATATCTTTATCGAGTTTTGGTAGAAGCGCACGCCTTCCGATTCGAGTAATCTCAACATTTTTTGCGTGTTCTTGATGCTCGTGAGGATGCCGCTTTCGCCGTACGTCCCATATATCAGGTTCACGCTCAACATGTGCTTTTACGCTACGCCGTTCGTTTAAGTGATCATACTTTCGTTAAGCGTATTGAGACTTCTCTCGATGATCTCTAGTGAAAGCGTTAGTTGGCTGTCGCCGACTGTGATAGAGAGTGCTTCTCCGCCGACGGTTCCGATGGCGGCATACGGGACGTCGTGAGCTTCAAGAACGGCTGAGATGGAGTTGAGGCTTCCAGGGGTCACCGCAAGAATAGCTCTGCCGGAGCTCTCGGAAAACAGTTCGTTCTCATCGTCTAAACAACCAGATAAGTTCAATTCGGCGCCGGCGTGTTTGCACATTTTTCCGAGCGCAGCTATAAGGCCCCCCCGCGAAATGTCGGAGGCGGCGGTGATCTTTCCGGTCGCGACAACTTTCACCAATGCGTCGATAGTTGTTTTAATCGTTTCGCAGGGTTGCGGCACAGTACCTCCGATCTCAAAGATTTCAGCATACTCCGACCCACCGTATTCCGGATACGTTTCGCCGATCATCATTACGATATCTCCCTTTTCTTGGAAAATTGCCGGTGGGACCGTGGAGATATCCTCGAGAATTCCTACCATTCCAACTGACGGAGTGGGGATGATCGCCGTGTGGAACTCTTCGCTTTCGTTGTAGAGCGAAACATTCCCGCCGACTATTGGTGTGTCGAGGATCCGAGCAGCGTGAGAGAGCCCCGCCACCGCTCGTTCAAGCTGCGAAAAGACGTCCGCATTTTCTGGGTTGCCAAAGTTGAGGCAATTGACAAATGCGACTGGCGTTGCCCCTTTCACCGCTAGATTCATTGCATTTTCAAAAACCGTGCTCGCTGCCCCTTGGAATTGATCCTTGGCGACTTGCGTAGGATTGCAGCCTGAGGACAGCGCTATGCCTTGCCGCGCATCAATCGAGAGAACTGCCGCACCGTTGCCTGGCTTGACTATAGTCCGCGTTTGCACTTCGTGGTCGTATTGTTGATACACCCACTCTTTCGTCGCGACGTTAGGAGATGAAAGCACGCGCAGCGCCTTCTCTTTAAGCGTTAAGCCTCGGGCTAGCGACTGTTCAAGGTGCGACTTCGCTTTTGGGCGTTCAGGTGTGCACAATGGCGCCCCTTCGGTGAGTAGCTTAATCGGTATGTCGGCGACTAACGTTCCGCGAAACTCTACGACGTATCTAGGTTCGTCGATTACCTCACCGATTACGGCGCTATTTAGGTCATACTTGCTGGCAATAGCGAGTATTTCCTGAATGTGCTTCGGCGGCACCTCGAGGACCATCCGCTCCTGCGACTCAGAGACCATTATTTCCCTCGGCGTCATACCAGTTTCGCGCAAAGGAACAGCATCGAGCACAATTCGCCCTCCAAAGGTTGAACACATTTCGGCTGAGGCCCCTGACAACCCTGCGGCCCCTAAATCGCGACACGCGAGGACATAGCCTGTGGCGACTGCTTCGAGCGTTGCATCGATGAGGAGCTTTTCAGTGTACGGGTCGCCAATCTGCACCGAAGGCCTGTCAGACGCTTCAGATTCCTCACCAAGATCTCTCGAGGCAAAGGATGCGCCTCCGAGACCGTCCCGGCCTGTGGCAGACCCGATGAGGATGATTTTGCTGCCAGGTTTTTTTACGTGCGCGGTGACGAGCGTATCGGGTTGGCCTAGTCCGATGCAGACCACATTGACAAGCGGATTTCCATCGTAACTCGAGTGAAATAGGACCTCACCATTTACAACGGGCACTCCTATGCAGTTCCCGTAATCGCCGATTCCTTGAACAACGTGCTCGAATAGATACCGATTTTTTTCATTCTCTAAGCTGCCAAAATAAAGGCAATCCATCAGAGCGATCGGCTTGGCGCCCATGGAGATAACGTCACGCACGATTCCGCCGACGCCGGTCGCAGCGCCGTCGTACGGATCGACGTATGAAGGGTGATTGTGACTTTCCATCGCTATCGCGAGAGTGAGGTGATCGCTTAGCTTTATGATGGCTGCGTCATCTCCGGGGCCCACAATAACGATGTCGCCGCGCGTGGGCATTGTCTGTAGGAGTGGCTTACTCGTTCGATAGGCGCAGTGCTCTGACCATAGGTTTTCGAATATTGCACTTTCGACGTCATTGGGCCGGCGGCCGAGTGCTGCTGAAATGACCTTTTCATCTGCTTCTTTCAACACCATCTTTGCACTCCTATAATCTCTTCATTAGTTAAACTTTAGTAATTCTTTTATGCGTGCAATAAAATCTCTTTGTCGCACGACATGCTAACGTGAGCTGGGGGCCAGGGAGACGACTAGGATCTGTTTGGGGTGTAGTGGATGGCACTACGATCATTGGCGAGGGGTCTTTTATGACTCACGTTATAACTACCTAGAACAATATGTCAGGTCTTTCAACACGGTCGAAGTCAATTCGACGTTCTATCAGTTTCCGACGGAGTCCCAGTTGAAGAACTGGTACGCCACGACTCCCGATGACTTCACGTTCTCCATAAAAATGAACCGGAATATAACTCATACAAGACGGCTACACGATGCGCGCAGACCGCTCGATGACTTTTTGGAGATTTGTTCTGTGCTTGGGGACAAGTTGGGCCCGTTTCTCATAGGGCTTTCTCCGGTCTTTAAAAAAGATCTAGAACGCTTTGACGAGTTTCTTTCCATTCTCCCGGAATACCGGTTTGCCTTTGAATTTCGCCATAGCTCATGGTTTGACGACGAGGTTTTTGAACGTTTTCGAGGGCAACGAGAATTGACATTGACGATGTTAGGTGCACAATTCGACAGCAATGTAGAATGCTTTACGGATTTTGCCTACATAAGATGGCACGCTCGCGGCAGGAATGGAGACGGCTACTCGGCCAGCGAGATAGACTACTGGGCGCGTCGAATCCACCAGATTTCGCAAAGAGCGCCTGTCTTTGGTTACTGGAACAACGATGCTCACGGATATGCGCCGCAGAATTGTCTACAGCTGATGGGGAAGTTAGCCTCACTTTGAGAACATGCATCGACAACGCAGAGAGTACTGCTTGCGACTTCACATGCTTTGGCACTGTCTGGCGCCTCTTGGGTCCTGCCGCTTCGGCAGCTCGACGCTGGCGACAAAATCGCTAGATCTTGAAATGTAGAGCTCTTCCGCCGTTGCATAGACGGCGGAGATTGAGTTAGGCACAGGACTCCGAGGCGTTGTCAATAAAGGTGCAAAAGCAGGGACGTTATCCGAATAGGGCCCCTAATCCCTCCATTCCTGTTTCTTCCTCTTCTTCCTTATCCTTCTCAGTCTCTTTTTCCTCTTCGGCTTTTGCTTCTTCCTTCTTCTCGGCTGGCGCTGGTGCAACTGGTGCAGGTGCTGCGGGAGCCCCTACAAATGCCGCTGTGGATATCGCCTCGTCGATATCGATGCCCTCGAGCGCTGCAATTAGTGCCTTTGCCCTGGCCTCGTTCACCGTCGCGCCTGCTGCATTGAGGACGCTGGTAACGCCCTCTTCACTTACTTCCTTGCCTGTCGCGTGCAAAATTAGTGCCGCATATACGTATTCCATTTCGATATCACCTTTGCTGTATTGTTGATCTTTAGATTATCCAAATAACGCTCCTAGACCTTCCATGCCAGATTCAGATTCCTTCGCCTCATCCTCTTCTTTCTCTTCTGATTCTTCGGCTGCCTTTTTTTGCGCTCGCTGTTCTTCAACGGGCTCTGGCGCAGTTGCGTGAGCGTCTTTTAGGGCGATGAGCTCTTCGTCCAATGCTTCATTCGGAAGCTTGCTAACGAGCGTTAATGCTACGGCTTGCGCTCTCGAGAGCAGAGTTTTGAGCACTTCAGGCTCAAAGATCTCGGCATTAACCGCGAGGTTCATTGCTTCAAATGAAGCTTTTTGAAGCAGCGGCGCAGCGGTTAAGGACGTGGGATATGCTGTGTTCATTGATAAATTAAGGGCGTTTGACACAGCCAACACAAACTGACTAAAGTACGCTTTTTCATCGATGCGTAGGTTCTCTGGGACGTAAAGCACGTCGCCGTCGTATGCTGCGCGAAGGTACAAGCCAACTTCCATCGGGTAGATTTCGAGGCGCTGAAGCACGCCAGCAAGCCGTACGCTGATTGCGTCGCCGGCTTTAGCGACCGTTTTTGTTTCGCGTATAACGATTTTGCCCTTTTCGATCGCGGCAGGTATCCCAGCGTTTTGAAGATCCCCAACGATAGGCCCAGGTCTGAACGACGTAGCCCCTTTCTCTACGATGATATCGGTAGGCGCCTTATCGCCCGCTTTCGCCGGCGCCGGAGTTCTGCTGTTTTCGAGCAGTTTAAACAGCTTAAATGGATTCAGATCGGTGAATACGAGTGCCGTCTGCCCCTCAACGTTTTCAAACAACTTCAGCATCGTCTCGCCAGCCTCTTCAAGCGCACGATGGATGAGTGTATTTCGCGCGACTTTTATTCTTGCGACACCGCGGAGCTCGGCCCTGATGTTCTGAAATTGACGGGCAGGGATACCGTGGATGCTCGCGACCGCAATGACTTTGTGCGTCTCAGCCTCGGCTTTGATGTTCGTGACTTCGTCGTCTTTCCAAACCGGTCGGTGAACGTTTTCGATTGCCGCCATTTTACTTTAACCTCACGGCGGGCCCCATCGTGGTCTTGACGTAGACCGAGGCAATGTTCTGCTTGCCGTTCTCGAGTCGTGACTCTATAGTATTTAGAAGCGCTTCGACGTTAGCCGCGATGTCGTCAGCGCTCATGCTCAGATTTCCGATCAACGCGTGGAACGTCGGCTTATCCTTGGAGCGCACCTTGACCGTTCGTCTCAGTCGATTGATGAGAGGACCAGGATCGGCGCTTGACGGCACAGGGTCGGGCATCTTGCCCTTGGGGCCTAGAATAGGGCCAAAACTCTTGCCTATGGAAGGCATCAATGCCGCTTCTGCGATAAAAAAGTCAATTTCTCGCGTCGTTGATCGGATGAGTTTCTTGTCGCCGCTCATCTTATCAATATCTTCAGGAGAGATGATTAGGTCAGCGCCGTCGCTTTGCGACTTAATGGCGAGATCCCCTTTGGCAAAAACCCCGATTTTCGTTGCTTTTCCGCGCCCGTTCGGCAGCACGATGGATTCGGTTATCCTATTTTTTGGCTGGCTTAAATCAACGTTCTTGAGATTGACAATCAGATCGACACTTTCTGTGAACTTTCTCTTGGGCGCTAATTCAATCGCTTCATTGACGGCTTTAAGGGTGTTTTCGTTTACCATACTCCCTCCGTAGTAGCGTCGACCACCGCCGTGATCTCCTACGGTGCAATCATCAGATGGAGTAAACCTTACTTCAATCTTTCGCCGGAATTCATGCCTCGATCAACAGATCTGCGTATTCTCCGGCGTCTATCGCCTTTTGAACATCTCTGGCTGGTTTTTCGTCGACGGTAACGCCCATCGATTGACAGGTGCCCAATACTTCTTTGACGGTGTTTTTCAGTTCGTACGAAAGCGAGCTCTTTCGTTTCATTTTTGCTATCTTGATCGCTTGAGCGACGCTGATATTACCAACAGTCCCCTCACCAGACGATCCTTTCTCTATGCCCGCTTCTATCAGAACAAGCGCCGATGCAGGGGGTATTCCTATCTCAAGCGTCACATTCTTCTTGTCATCAACAATGACTTTCACAGGCACCTGCATCCCATTATATGACGCAGTTTTCGCGTTGATGTCGTCAACAACTGCTTTGATGTTGATCCCGAGGGGTCCTAGGGCGGGCCCTATCGGCGGACCTGGGCTTGCCTTGCCTCCTGGCACCAACACCTCGATTATGTCCGCCACGTTATTCGCGCTCCTCCTTGCTCAAGACTCGAACGTGATCTCCGCGCACCGTAATCGGTATCGGCACCATGGCCTCGAAGAGTTCGACCGTAATCTCCTCGCGGCGCTCGTCAATGCGCTTGACGCGGGCACGTTCTCCTTTGAACGGACCTGCAATAAGCTCAATGATATCGCCGTCTTCAATACCGGCCACGGCTGGTTTTGGCGTTAAGAAATGCTCGATCTCTTCGAACTTCGTGTTTCCCTTCACCACGCCGCGGGCGTGCGGTATGCCTTGAATCGCCTGTTCTACTATTTCAAACTTTGTGGTCTCCACGAGCACGTATCCCTTGAGCTCTTTCGGCACAAGTATCGCGCGGATGTCGTAGTTCTCCTTTTTGGCAGCGAGTGCAAGCAAGTTGGCCACGGCGCGTTCTTGATTTGCCGTGGTTTTTACCGCATAAATTGAAGATTCGAGCTCATTTTGCTCCTGATTGGACATGATTACCCTCACTGAAACTTTCTATCTCGTCGCTGACTGGGTCGTCACGCTGCCCGTGGTATTCACGGCCGAACTAATGGAACTATTTTGCGTTGCGTTAATCACCGGCTCCGAGGCGTTCACTGCGGTGCTGGGGGTGGCTGTTGCTGTTGTGTGTGTCGCGTTGGTGAGACCTAAGGACTGCGGCGCTTGCACCATGACCAAATATATCAGAAACCCGCCCACACCGATTATGGCGATTCCTATCGCGGCAACTTTCGCTATCGTGGAGAACTCTTCACGCGTTGGCCTTCTTGTAAGCGTCAAGACTCTTCGGTACTCACCGAGCTTGCGCTCGATCACCTTCCGCGAAAAACGACCCTCCCGTGCAGAGGCCTCTTGCAGCCTAGAAGCCTTCGACAAAGTGCTCGCTTGCTTTTTCTCTTCCTTAGGGGCCTCTTGTCGCTTTTTGGGCTTTGACGAAGGAGTCCCCTTCTTTTTAGCCATCGTACATTCACCAAACTAGAGTGCAGCAAAAATACGCAGAGTGAATATGTGGCGCCCGAGGCGGCGCTTAATACCACTTTGCGTTTCAATAGTATAAAATGTTTTGTGGAGGATGTGCCACGTACGCCTTTATTTGACGAAATCTATGCCGTATCGTTGAGCCCCGGTTTTTGCCCTAATCGCTTCGCTTTTGCCATAGATCTGAGGCGACTTGACGCCAGTAACAATAAGGAGAGTTCGTACCATATGATCAAGCTCGGGGTCGATCTGTGCGCCCCAAATAATTCGAGCATCGGGATCGATACGCTCGTAAACTTCCTGCACGACGCCTTCTGCCTCAGTCACGGTCATATCCGTACCCCCAATGACGTTGACGATAGCGGCAGTAGCGCCAGAGATGTCGACGTCCAGAAGGGGACTTCTCAGTGCTTTCTTTACCGAATCCACGGCTTTGTCTTCGGCATCCGACTCTCCAAGCCCAATCATTGCCACGCCGCCTTTTTGCATGACGGTTCTGACGTCTGCGAAGTCGAGGTTAATAAGCCCTGGTTTCGTGATAAGTTCGGTAATGCCCTTAACGGCCCGCATCAGCACTTCATCCGAGACTTTGAATGCGGCTTGCAGCGGCAGTCGGGGAACCACTTCTAAGAGTCTGTCGTTTGGCACGACGATAACTGTATCGGCCATGTCACGCAGCCGCTCAAGTCCAGCTTCAGCGTTGGCCCTACGCACCATACCCTCCACGCCGAATGGGAGGGTCACGACAGCTATGGTAAGGGCGCCTGCATCACGCGCCGCCTCTGCAACGACCGGCCCGGCCCCAGTTCCTGTACCTCCGCCTAAACCTGCTGTAATAAATACCATGTCCGCGCCGGCAACGCTTGCGCGGAGCTCCTCTTGGCTTTCGAGGGCTGCTTCTTCGCCTATCTGGGGCAATGAACCAGCGCCGAGTCCCCGCGTTCGCTCCTGCCCAATCAGGATTTTTCGGTCCGCCGTCGTATTCCTGAGGTGCTGAGCATCTGTGTTAAGCGCAATAAGTTCGGCCCCTTCAATTCCCTCTTCAGTCATCCGTGAGATGGTATTTGATCCCGCACCGCCGCATCCGATGACGATGATGTTGGTTTGAAGCGTTTTGAGCACTTCTTCGAGCTCTTGGTCGGGAGTATAGGACCCTTGCGGCGATTCGTTTTTCTCGTTGCTTGTGCCCCGTGCAAGCGCGTCTTCAATTATGGACTTCATTTCATATCCTCCACTTCATGGTCTGCGAAAGACGTCACCGTCGACCGCATGCGTCGGCAGTGGCGACATTAATTGCCTTTCTAACCTTCGTAAATACATCCTCGGGTTTAATTATCCTGTCGTCTATGGTGATCGACTCGCCGCGTGCCAGCTTCGCGTATAATGGTCCTTCAGTCACGCCAAGCGATCGTGCCAGTCGTGGGTTAAATTTGCGTTCAGATATATATAGTTTTGATTTTTGCTGCGAATAGTCAATACGGTACCGAGTTTTCAGTATTTTCACGCACCCGTCGAGCATCTCATCCCGTATCTTTTGTGCGTCGCGCTCCGATGGAACCAAGATAGCAGAAATAGTCCCATCTTTACGCTCAAGGTATACTATTTTTTCGCTTTCAATCAACTTCAGCAAAGCTTCATCGTCGACAGTTTGTGCCCGTTTTACGATAGACGGGTTCAGCGCAAGCGGCGTCAATCCCATACGACCCTCAAGTGGCGTTTGCGCGTTGAGTGCGTCTCGCAATGAAGCGCTGACGTTTATGCTCTCCGCTTCTGCGGGCAGGCCGTGCACTCTCAAAGCGCGCTTGATTTTCAGGTATGGTGTCCAAGAAATGTCTCTACGTCCCTGGATGTCAGCCAGCCTAAGAACCTCAAAGCCTAAATCGTGCACGGTCGCCTCGATTCGAGTTCGTTCACCACCCATATGTTTTCGATCAAAATAGGCGAATTGTGCCTGTGATTTATCAAACGCTTCGCTAATGATCTCGCGAGTTAGGTATTCGAGCTGATATGCAGCAAAAATGTGGCCGAAGCAAATTTCGCTGCTTAGAAGCACGTCAGCGTGTCGTACAGCGTAGTGCGGCCCCCCGAATCCAACGGCCGTCGGACAAGGGATGCCGAGAGAGCGCGCTTCCAGCTCGAGAAGCGCTCGTGCCACGGCCTCGCCGAGCGCTTCGTTATTCCACTCGGCTTTTGTGCTGCCGATTTCGACAAATAACGAGGGGGTTTCGATGGTCGAAGGACCGTGGTGGGTTGCCTCCACGAGGACCTCGACACTTGATAGGTTCGCGAGCGTTTCTACTACAAGTTTTAACGCACGAGGGGCCGCACGCGCTAGCACGCGGTTCGACTCCTTTCGAGTCAGTCCGGAAACGTCTCCCGTAAAGTGAGCGGTGAATACTGGCCCTTTCTGTGTCTTACTTTGGTGACGAGACGCAAATACGAGCAGATCAGTATTGAGGCATTGGTCTAGCGTTTCTTGATCAATCAGCTTGCCTTCGACCGTAATAAGCTGAAAGTTCCCATATGTCCATTTGGCGGGGCCCTCAGAGCTCCGAGTCCAACGGACTCGTTGTAAAAGACGGCGCGCGATGTTTTGCGAGGCATCGTCAACTTCAGAACAAATGATCGCGACACGCATACACCGCTATGGTCGAATGCGCGATCTATAAACTTTTTGGGAGCTAAAAAGATCGCCCGAAGTTGACGATCAACTACGAGACATTCCATGGTTTGCGGGTTACGATATAAATATAAGCGTTTTTTCTTTTGCAGGCCCTTCGTCGATGACCTGCAGACTGTGTCTATAGACTATCTTTCGAGCTGTCTCCTTGAGCTCTTCCGTATCAGGGACGTCGATTTGGATGACATATCCATGAAATTCGTCTTTTTTCGCTTCATACAGTCGAGGAAATTCTCCTGCTTCGTCATATCGCTCGTATGTCTCGGGCCGCAAGCTCACCATAAGCTGACATGTCACCGCGAGCTCGACATCAATGAGACCGCTGAGCTCAGCAGCGAGGCTTTTCAGGGCTCTTTGCGCCGATTGCTCGCTGTCGAAACACGTGGGAACTGAATACATTTCAGTTTCAGAGTCGTACAGCCCCCTACGAATTCCAATTATGAGCCTTGCTTTTTTCATTTTTACTACTCCCCAGTTTTCTTGGTCGCGACACTCTAGTTATTCGTAAGCCCCCGAGTTATACCTTTCGCGCCGGAAAACCTGCAGAGGCTAATGCTCTGTCCTTGCGCGTGTTCTGACCAATCCGTTCGCGTAGAGCCGCGTCATCATCACCTATTTAAATGAATAGCACCTAAGACAATCCGAAGCGGGGTGGGGTAGTCAGGAGATCCCGACGGGCTCATAACCCGTAGACCAGTGGTTCAAATCCACTCCCCGCTACTAAATCGGGGCATTTTATGTGCTTCTATTTTTTGGGATAAGATTTGTCTAGCAGCAGCTGCATCACACGCTGAAAATTGATCGGCGCTCGTTGAGCGCGTAAAAAAAACGTTAGTTTGAATCTAGACCCGTATTAGTTGATGGCAAAAAGAGGAGGTTAGGGTGGGTCGCGTCTGATTCACTCAGTACACGATTCAGCTGCTTTGTTCAAGTCCGCCTCGAGGATCTCAGGACGCGTTACGCCGATATAGTGCTCTAAGATTTTTCCGTTACATTCCAGAATAAGGGTCGGCACGACGCGAATTCCGTACTTGTTGGCGAGTTGCAGGTTATCGTCCACATTGATTTTCTTGAATTCGATCTTGTCCCTGAGCTTTTCTTCAAGCTTCTCGAGTATCGGATCCTGTATCTTACACGGTCCGCACCAGTCAGCATAAAAATCCATCAGTATCGGTTTTGCCATAACGATTTTCCTCGCTATTCCCCTTGTGAAAACGTGCTATATATATATTGTTTCTGCCTGACTGAGCTGCTCTGGCCCCGTCAATTCTTAAATCGTTCAATCTCTTCAAAAACTAGTTGCATGACGCGGGCAATCGCGGCTTGGACCTTGGGCGAAAGATCCATGCAAATCCCTTCGACCCGTTCAACTTCGATTCCGATGATGGTGATATTGTTCGGCATAAGCTCAGGTTGAATCTGCCGGCCCAAGCGCAGCGTGTCGACCAGATTGAGGTCGTGCAACGACATCATAAACAGGTTTGGGGGGGGCAATTCTTTATCGGTGAATTTGTAGATCGATCCCGGTTCGCCCCCACCCCCTCGCACGGCGTCGATGATAATCACGTCATCAGCGTCTTCCATGTAGTCCAGTATCGCCAACCCGCCGACGCCTGCATTCACCAGTTCGACATCGCTTCGATCCATTTGCTCGAGTTTCTCGAGAATGTGGACTCCTACACCGTCGTCAGCCATGAGGTAGTTGCCTGCCCCGAGTATCTTTATTACGTGCTTTTCGCCTTTCACCATATCACGACGCGCGCGATCTTGAGCAGATAGACTAACTGCCCTTGATTAGGCGCCTCTGGTTAATGTAGTCTCCCAAGTATTAAAATAGACTGAACGATATACTGACAGCGGACAGCGCTGACCAGCGCTAACCAAACGATCACGGGACAGGAAAGCGGTGCGCAAAGCCTTACAGACCTCAGAACGTCGCGACCAGCGAATCTCCAAAGACCAGTACTATATGGCGCTCGCAAAGACCGTTTCCTTGCGCGCAACCTGCACGAGGCGCCAATACGGGGCCATCATCGTGTCAACTGGCGATCACATCCTGTCGACCGGCTACAACGGGGCCGCACGGAACGAACCGCATTGTCTAAACGTCGGGTGCGAGCGCGAGCGCTTGAACATTCCAAAGGGTGAACGGTACGAACTTTGTGTGAGCGTCCACGCCGAGGCGAATGCGATCATACAAGCAGCCCGAGGGGGTGCCGCTATTAACGGCGCCACGCTTTACGTCAACGGGACCCCGTGCAAGATGTGCTGGCGGCTCATTAAGAACGCGGGTATTGATACGGTTGTGTTTGTAGAAGATAACCCCGAATCGTCCGACTTCGGTGCGCTCATGCGCGTGAACGCACAGGACGTCACGCTGGCCCATATGCACTCCGCAAAGCGCGAAGAATGCTAATATTCTGCGGAGCCAGTTCTACTCGACCAGAATCGGGCCGAAAAGGCGTGAGGCGGAGCCCAAAAAGCAAAAAGCCGCAAAAAGTCTGCGTCCACGGGTAAGCCATGCAGCATAGAAACCGCAAGTATCTTCTGGGGAATGAGGCGATTGCTTACGGCATATTAGAGTCAGGAGTCTCTCTCGTCTCCGGTTATCCAGGAACGCCGTCGTCTGAGATTATACCTTTTATTGCGCAGCAGGTCGAACGCTACGAGAGGCCGCCCCACGTGGAGTGGTCGGTTAACGAGAAGGTCGCGCTTGAGGTCGCCGCCGGCGCGTCGTACTGCGACGTACGAGCCGCCGTCGTGATGAAGCACGTCGGGCTAAACGTCGCCGCTGACCCCTTGATGACTCTCGCGTACACTGGTGTCAAAGGCGGTTTAGTGCTCGTCGTGGCTGACGATCCCGGATGCTTCTCTTCGCAGAATGAACAGGATTCCCGCAGGTATACGCAATTTGCGAAGATACCGTGTCTCGATCCATCGACGCCGCAAGAAGCCTATGAGTTTGCAAAGTACGCGTTCGCGTTGTCTGAACTGTTCGAAATCCCGGTGATGCTCCGACCTACGACCCGCGTTTCGCACGCACGAGCCTCCGTCATGTTAAGCGGAGACTATAGCGATCAGCGATCCGCGCACTTCGAGAAGGACCCAAAGCGGTGGGTCATGGTGCCGACGCACGCGCGGCAGAGACACACAGAACTGAATAGAATTCAGCCGTTGCTCTGCGCCGAACTCGCTTCTTTGAATAGCTTAACGCTCAAGAGATCCCACTTTGGCGTGGTCACAGCGGGGGTTGCTGCAAAATACGTTGAGGAGGCGCTGAAGAAGTTGCGACTCGAACCTTCCGTGCTGCGCATCGCTGCGTATCCTATGAACAATGACCAAATCGCGACGCTCTTAAGCAATTCGCGTAAGGTTCTCGTCGTCGAGGAGCTTGAATCCGTAATTGAAGAGCAAGTTAACGCTCTTGCGCGTACGGTCGAGGTGTGCGGGAAACTCACAGGACACGTCCAACGAGAGGGTGAGTTCACGGTTGATACGGTGCTAAACAGCATCGGCCAGGCGATTGGCCGCTTCGCTGCTGCGGACGTCCCGGCAGTGTTGATCGCCGCAGAGCACACGCTGCCTCCGCGACCACCCGTGCTGTGTGCGGGATGTCCGCATCGAGCGACGTTCTACGCGCTCAAGAAAGTGTTCACCAAAGAGGCGATCTATGTCGGAGACATAGGGTGCTATACATTAGGCGTAAGTCAAGGCACGATCGATACCACGCTCTGCATGGGCGCAAGCATTAGCATGGGCAGCGGATTCAATGCCGCCTGTGATAAAGAGATTGTCAGCGTTGTCGGCGATTCGACCTTCATTCATACGGGCGTGCCTGGACTTATAAACGCTGTGTATAACGGTGCGCGATTGACGCTCGTAATCATGGACAACGGCACGACCGCCATGACGGGACATCAGCCTCACCCCTGCACTGGTGTGACCGCAACCGGAACGTGTACAGTACCGACGCCGATGGAAGACCTCATTAAAGCCATCGGCGTCCAAGGGCTCTACGTGGTCGATCCCTACAACCTATTCGAAACGGAAGACGCGCTCACGAAGGCCAAGAACAGCGCAGGCGTCCAAGTTGTCATCGCGAGGCGGCCCTGCATCATCAGTGCCAAAAAGGCAGGAACGCTTGCAAAGGCGAAGAAACGTGTCACCGCTACGTGCCAAAACTACTTCGCGAGTTGTAAGCTCTGCAGCACCCTCTTTTGCCCCGCGATCAGTCATAGCGAGATGAGCGCTCTGATTGCAGAAAACTGCGTAGGCTGCGGCGTTTGCGAACAGATCTGCGAATTTGATGCTATCGAAACCGCTTGAGGTGCGCGATGGTGAAAACGACCAAATTTGACTGTATAATCGTGGGCGTTGGCGGTCAAGGCTCTATTTTCGCCTCACGAGTGCTGGGCGAAGCGGCCGTGCGAGAGGGGTACGACGTGATCTCTGCCGAGAAACACGGTATGGCCCAACGAGGTGGGACCGTTGAGGTTCACATCCGCATCGGCTCATCATTTGGGCCATTGATCCCGCTGAGAAGCGCAGACGCCTTGGTTGGAATCGAGCCCGCCGAGTGCCTCCGCTTCGCACGCTATCTGTCGCCTAAGGGCACGGCCATCATCAACACGACTCCAGTTCCTGCCGCAAGCTTAGACTACCCGGCCGTAGAGGATCTAGTGAAGGCGCTTACGGATACGTGCGAGCGCGTAATTGCGTATGACGCGGCGCAGCTCGCACTGGACGCGGGCCATCCTCAAACGCTCAACGTCGTAATGCTTGGAACACTTTCACGCATGCTGCCCTTGACCGCTCTTGAAGACGTCGTTGTAGAGCACGTTCCCCAAAAAGCTCTCGACGCTAATATCAGGGCGTTTAAGCTCGGGCAGCGAATCTTTGGCGTGTGATTTAGTGATTGTGCAAAGAATCACAGTGTTCTCGCATACACGGCCCCGCAGAGCCGCTCATATGAGTGTCACTCACTTTCGCGTTTTAAGCAGAGCGCTAACCGTTGCTCCGTCCAGTGGGTAAAACATATCACTCAGAAACCGCATCTAACAAAGGATGACAAAGCTGTGTCCTGGATGCAGGACGATCAACCCAGATGAAGCAGAGGCGTGCTGTGAATGCGGAGTTCAAATAACCAAAACAGCGATGGATGTTCTTGAAGAGGCGCTGTTGTTTAGACAGCAAGGCAAGCCGAAAGAAGCGCTCGATCGCGTCACAGAAGCCCTCAGTATGGAACCTGCAAATGTGGACGCGCTATTCACGTTTGGCTCTTTGACAGAAGAGGTGGGCAACAGCGAAGAGGCGCTTGGCTATTATGAACGAGCTTTAGAAGCAGATCCCACTCACGCTCCCGCTCTCGTGGCGAAGGGAAGCATTCTTCGAGATAGAGGAGATGTTAACGAGGCTGTAAGTTTGTTCGACGCTGCCATTGCGAGCGACCCGCAGTATGCGGTGGCCTACAACGCCAAGGGATACCTTCTCCAAAAACAGGGTTCGTACGAAAAAGCGCTCAAATGTTATGACAAGGCGCAGCAAGCCGATCCTGAGTTTGATCTTCCGTGGTTCAACATGGGTGTCTGCTATGCGCTGATAAACGATAACGAAAAAGCGGAGGGAATGTTCGAGAGGGCACTGCTGCTCGAACCCACCAACGCCGACGCGTGGTTTTATCGAGCGAATGCACTAGCGAACTTGGAGCGCTACGAAGATGCTGTTGTCAACTATGACAAAGGCTTGGTGATAGACGGCACTCGCGCCGCGGCGTGGGACGGTCGCGGCCTCGCACTGGCCAGCCAGTATAAATGGCCTGACGCACTGGAGAGCTTTGAAAAAGCGTTGAGCCTCGATTCTGACTATTTCATCACGTACAACAACAAAGGGTTCGTCTACTATAATCTGCAAAAGTTTGACGAGGCGCTCGAAAACTTTGACAAAGCTCTAAAAATAAGTCCAGACTATATTCTCGCGTGGATCAATAAGGGTCTCGCACTGGATAGTTTGAACCGCTTCGACGAAGCGATCCAATGCTTGGATAGGGCGTTCGAACTGGATCCTGAGAACTTTTGGGTGTTGAACAGAAAAGGGTTTATTCTGTTCAGCATCGATCGGTTTAAGGATGCAATCGCTGTTTTTGATAAGGTGCTCAGCGCAAACCCTGACGATACCTACGCGCTCTCGTTCAAAGGAAGCTCCTACGATGGTTTAGGGGAATACGAAAAGGCCATTGAGTGCTTTGACCGCGTCTTGGAAGTCGATGAGAACGATGAGTTTGCGTGGACGTCAAAAGGCAGCGCGTTGTATAGTCTTAAGCGATATGACGATGCAGTATCCGCTTTTGATCGGGCGCTCGAAATCGACCCCCAGAGTCTCGAGGCAGTCCAGTTCAAAGAACTGATTGCCCAGCGGCGCAGCGGGAAAAGATAGGAACGATTAACGCGACAGATCGTTGTGGGATGCGCTCAACGTCAGGACTACAGCGGAACTCGTCGAAAAAGGAACGATAGCGCGGACCGAAGGCAAGTGAAAAAAAAGTCATAGATTTGCTCGGGGCGTTGTAAACATCGCGCAGCGACTATCACGCGACCAACTCTTTGATTATTTCGAACGCGCGGTTAATGTCCTCGTGACTCGCCGCATACGAGATTCGGACGTGCCCCTCGCCGAACTGCCCGAACGCTGAACCTGGCACAACGATCACGCCGGCCTGCGCCAGTTTCTTTGTGAGGTCAAGGCTTGTGTGAGACGTAGCAAACCGTGGAAATACGTAGAATGCCCCCTCGGGTCTCGCGCATTCGGCTACTCCCTTCAGGTGCTGCATCACCACATTGCGCCGCGCGCGAAACTTTTCGATCATCATCCGAACGCTGTCCTGCGAACCAGTAAAGGCCGCGTAGGCCGCCTTTTGTGAAATTGAGGGAGCGCACGCCTGAATGTATTGGTGCACTTTTAGCATCTCTTCCGTGACCGCAGCGGGGGCGATCGTATACCCGAGCCGCCACCCTGTCATCGCAAACGTTTTTGACACTGAATTAGCAACAATCACGCGGTCAGGGTCAATGCTTGCCGGGCTGACGTGTTTTCCTTCGTAGAGTATCTTGTCATAGACCTCATCGGAAATTATGTAGAAGTCGTGGTCGTCGGCGAGCTCGACAAACCCCTGCATCTCGTTGTGCCGCTGCACCGCACCAGTGGGGTTTGCAGGTGAGTTAATGACCAGGGCTTTTGTCTTGTTCGTGATGCGATCCGCAACGGCGTCAGGCTGCAACCTGAAACTATCATCAGCCCTCACCCTTGCGCTCACGGGCACGCCACCCGCCACGAGTGTGAGCGGCAGATAAGCGACAAATCCAGGATCGGGGAGTATGACCTCGTCGCCCGGATTGATCAAAGCCTCGAACGCCAGATGAAGAGCTTCGCTGCCACCCGAAGTGCATATTATCTGTTCCTGGCCAGCTCGGACTCCGTACTGTTCATAGTAACTCGCGATCGCGTCGATGAGTTCAGGAAATCCCTTGTTAGGAGTGTACCCGGTGTAGCCCCGGTCCAGTGCCTCTTTTGCCGCCTCTTTGATGTGTGTGGGTGTGTCGAAGTCCGGTTGCCCGAGCCCCAGGTTTATCGCGCCGGGCTTCGTCAGCGCAAACATCTCTCGAATTCCTGAGAGGGAAAAGTGTGAAGTACGTTCTGCCCACATAGCTTTCTCTAATACCACCTTCGAGTTTTGTGATGTCTAAATTGCTGGTCTGCGAGTTTCGTGGCCATAAACTTGTTTATCGATAGCTTCGGAGCTCCCGACTGGGGTGCCTGAACGGGCTACACTGCTCCGCGTGCCGTTGGTGCGCAGGTAGGGTGGGATTCGCGAGAAGCTGCCAGAAGCTTCGGTGCGACGGCACGACAATTTGATCAGTGTGGAACTGGCCCCTATCCGTCTTTCGTGAGCTCAGTCAAATAGTTTTAAGTGAGTCGGGCCATAATATACCCTCTGATGCCGCGCAACCGACTGGGCCTTACGTTCGTTAGCACGTTTCCTCCTCGAGAGTGTGGTATCGCCACATTCACACAAGACCTGCTCTTCACTCTTATCAGTGAGAATCCTGATATCAGAGCTAACGTTTGTGCCATTGATGGAAACAAGGACCCAAGCGCTTACGGCTGTTTAAGTCCGCTCATCTATCCGAGATCGCGGGTCGCGTACGTCATCAAAGATACCGATCAAATCAGCTTTGTCGAGGCAGCTGAAAAAATAAACGCATCGCGCGCTGATGTGGTCAACATTCAACACGAGTATGGGCTGTATGGCGGCTCGTGGGGCCGATATATCCTCGATTTCATGGAAGTTCTAGAAAAACCGATCGTGACGACGTTGCACACGGTGCTGCCGAGACCCGCGGAAGAGGCCAAAGCGGTTACCCGCGAGCTGTACCGTCTTTCAGCTACCGTCGTTGTACCCGGGCACGTCGGCGTCGATATCTTGAAAAAGGCGTTTGACTTAAGCCCTAAGAAAGTTGAGGTCATTCCGCACGGCGTGCCCGACGTTCCATTTATCAGCACGGAGAGGCCGAAGAAGAAGCTAGGAGTCTCTCGCAGATTCGTGATAGCGTCATTCGGGTTGCTGCATCCCGCAAAGGGTATCGAGTACGTCCTTGAAGCGCTGCCCCAGGTGATTGCCGATAATCCTGAAACGGACCCCCTCTACTTGGTTGTCGGAGAGACGCATGTAAACATCGTGAAGAACGAAGGCGAGCACTATCGCGAAAGGCTGAAGAAGATCGTAACAGACCTCGATTTGGAGCAGAACGTCAAGTTCGTCGACCGATATCTTACCAACCGAAACCTGATCCTGCATTTTCTCGCAACGGATATCTGCGTCCTCCCTTATCTCGCCAGGGATCAGATCGTGAGTGGCGTACTGTCCCAGGCAGTAGGCTGCGGAAAGGCTATAATCTCAACGCCGTTTGTGCACGCACGAGATGCGCTTGCAGACGAAAGAGGCGTGCTTCTCAAGTCGGGGGAAGCAACGGAGATAGCTGAAGCAATTACCATGTTGATGCACAACGATCGTCTGAGACGGGAGATGGAAATTCGGACGTATATGTATGGGCGCTCAATCACGTGGAAAGAGGTCGCGAGAAGATACAAGGAACTCTTCAATACGTACTGCGTCAAACGAGGGCACGGCAAGACCGACGCTCCAACGTACTGGGGCGACGTCGACGCGTTGTGATCGAGCAGTCAACGCATCTTTGGGAGAACTTTTTGGAGCTGACCGGGCAAATGTAGCTTGCGTTTTTTGAGCATCATCCGTGAGAAAAGTGTGCGCGTGTTGTTGCATTGGGGGGGTCGAACCGACGTGGCCGTAAAAGACGCGAGTGAGTTTAACGCCTTACGGCAGATTCAAACAAACATCGCGAAGCAGGTGGTTCTAGAGGACCCCGCGAGTGAAGTTGCGTCGATAGGGGCGGTAGCGCAAAGCTTTGACGACAGCCTCGTTTTTTCTTCAGCAGTAGTTGTCGACACACTAATGAAAATCATCGACGAGTCCGCGTCGATTGCAAAGACCGCCATGCCGTACGTGCCCGGTCTCCTCTTTTTCCGTGAGGGTCCCGCGGTGATAGCGACAGTAGAGAAGCTGCGCAGGCGACCTGACGTTTTAATCGTCCACGGGTGTGGCATAAACCACCCCCGGTTTGCCGGACTCGCGTCGCACGTCGGAGTCATTCTCAATACATCAACGGTTGGCATGTCCAAAAAAGCACTCTGCGGTGAGTATGCTAAACCGGCTCAAGCGGGCCGCCCTACCGCGCTGACATTCAATGGAAAACCGCTTGGGTTCGTCTTAAAAACGGTGGCCGGCACAAAACCGATCTTCATCAGTCCAGGAAACCGTATTTCGTTGCAGGGCGCATTGCGAATCGTTCAGCGCTGCGTGGTGAGCCACAGATTACCGGAGCCGCTTTGTTTGGCGCATATCAAGGCCAGGCAACTTCGATCCGAGATGCGTTCTGGTGAATTGGTGCCCCTACGAGCAGGCTACGGGGTGGAATGACCTGCACGCAAACTGATTCACGCTGGACTTCGGCGTGAGAAGATTTAATACGTCCTGAGCGCAAAGAGCAACCGTTGATCGCACGCAAGATACTGACATGAGAGCGTATCTTTACAGGTGTCGCGTCTGTGGCGCAGAAATCTGGACCGATTTTATCGAGCTCGACAAGCTAACCTGCGAGAGCTGCCATACCACAGGAAAATGGCTCGTACTAGACGTTAAGATCAGAGAAAAAATATAAAAAATAAGCAATAGCATCCCGCGTCTAAGAGATGCTATCAAAGAAACAATCTTGAGATTACCGGTTCAGCCTGGTAAAAGCGAGTTTTATGTCCTCGGCTTTAACTGTCTTGCGGCCGGCGTGCTTTGCCATTTCGATTGCTTCTTCGGCGAGTTCTTTGCCGTACATCTCTAGGTATTCTCTAAACTGTTCTGTCGCTTCAGCGCTCACGCGCTCTGCTCCAGCTTTTCGGATGATCCTACTTACTCCTGCTGCTTGTAATTCTGCCATTTGAATTACCTCGGCCTATAGTGAGATTTTCAACATATATATACTTTTTCGGTATTTTTTCGATTTTAAGGTAATATTTTCCAATAAAAATGGATTTGAGAGTCAAAATAAGATTTGTAATTGGAATGCACAAGAGGGGGAAAGCTTCATCGTGCGTCAATCGGAAGCTAGTGCATTCAAGGTGATGTTGAGAATGATGACCAGCCGTACGCAAATTGGCGTTATCGGAAGCAGGAGCTGCTCGAGCAAGATCGCGAGTATTGCGGAACGCACAGGGAGCCTCATAGCGTCTCGCGAGGCGATCCTCATTTGTGGGGGGAGGGAGGGAGTCATGGAAGCCGCTGCGCGCGGCGCACAGGCCGCAGGGGGGCTCACCGTAGGAATTCTTCCAGGTTCCTCGAAAACTGAAGCTAATCCCTACATCGACATAAAGATTCCCACGGACATGGGCCACGCGCGAAATGCGATTATCGCGCGAGCAGCCGATTGCCTTATCGCGATCGCCGGCGAGTTTGGCACGCTTTCGGAAATTGCCCTCGCCCTCCAGATGGCAAAACCAGTGGTGACCTTAGCCCCCAAGTGGAAAATCGAGGGGACAGTTCTCGCCGACTCACCGGAGACGGCTGTTGAGACGGCCCTCCGTCTATGCGGTCAGCCGTAAGCAAACGCTATGTACGTAAAGCCTCCATAGGGCTACTGGATTTGCATGAACATTGTACTCCTCGGGACGGGCGTCGCCATTCCACAGCTCGAAAAGGCCCAGTCAGGCATTCTCGTTAAGACCCCGGAAGAATTGATGCTTTTTGATTGCGGGGCGGGCATCCTGGGCCGCATCGTGCAGAGCGGCTACGATTATTGCAAAATACATAAGGTTTTTTTTACCCACCACCACCTCGATCACAACTCTGACTTTTTGGCACTGCTCAAGGCGCAGCAACTGACCGCCCTCGATTCAGACGTGCAGGTTGCGACGATGAACGTATATGGTCCCGTCGGCACGCAACACCACGTAGCGCAGTTGCGCGAGCTTTATAACTATCTCACGGTCGATGTCGACGTAACAGAGCTTCAGGACGGCGACAGCATTCGCGTCGGAAGCGGAGTGGCTTCCGTTCGTGCGACCAAGCACAGCGTTCCGTCAATCGCGTACCGGATGCAAACGCCGACGTCGACGCTCGTGTATTCAGGTGATACCGAACCTACAGAAAGCGTCCGCGATCTGTGTCACGGCGACGTGGACGTGCTGATCCACGAGTGTTCGTTCCCTGATGCGTACGAGTCGGTCTCGAACCACACGACGCCAACGAAGCTGCGCGATCTCATACGTGACCAGCACATCGACCGAGTCGTACTGACTCATCTCTACCCGCACGCGAGCGGCTATGAGGATGCCATGGTCGACGTCGTCAAGGAGAGGTTCCCTGGAAGGGTTGACATCGCGCACGACTTGATGAAGATCTTTCTCTAATTAGAGCTGCGCTGTTTTTGTGCCTTGGGCCGCCTCTGCGACATCTGCAACCGCGCCTGCAGCGAGAATAATATAGCCACGCTCGCTGATCGCGTGCCGAACGCGCGAATTACTGCCGATCGTCACGTCGCCAACCGCGTCGATTTTGTTGACTTGTGAGTCGCTGCCGATATCAGCTTGTTCTCCCGCTTCAACGTGGTGCGCCCTAAATCCGCTTCCTGTCTTGATCCCGCCGGTTATTACCGTTCCCTTGACGTGACAGTTATCGCCGAAAAAAGCTTCAGAGCATTCAATCGAGCCGTTGATTACGACGTTGTTCTCAGTCGTCAAAATGCCGTAGATGTTGATCGTTGCATCCTTGTCTGTAGGGTACAGCTGGGTGTTCGCTTCCAAGTACAGATCTTCGTTAAGCTCCTTGAGATTTAGTTGTTTGCCGCGTTCTATACGCATTTTCTCACCTCTTACCTAATCCCCCCGAGCAGTTCATCTGAGGTAATCGCGTGGGCATATTTCTTGAGCTGCAGCACGCCACCGATTGCGTCGAGCGCTTGAATCTTACCCTTCACCGATTTCAATGAGGCATCATCGTTCACGAGGAAGATCGCTTTGTCACACACTGACAGTAGCGCCTTTGCGACGCTCTGCGTGAGGAAGTCCGTGGGAACCTCGCCTCCTGTGGGGCAGAAGAAGAATCCGAGCTTGAACGTCGGGAGATTTGCGTGGTCTTTTCTGGTCCAGATGACGTCGATTTCGCCCGCTCCGATGTCGACGGCAGACTGGACTTCGTAGTTGAGCGCGCGCCCTGTCGCCTTGCATTCGTTGATCAGTTCTGTATCTTTCATATTCACCGAGTGAAGCACGACGCGGCGATTTAAAAGGCTTGTTGCCGTTTTTCACGCAACTGAAAGCGCTTGAGGCACAAAAAGGTAGCGCGCCGACTATCGCCAAGGCTAAAAGAGCCGGACAACAAAAAAAGGCCGCGTATTCGGCTTGATCACGATGCGAACGATTCGAAGTGCTCCTTGAACTCAGCCCGCGAGCACTCGTGACACAATTTAGCAAACCACGTCTTGATAATAATTGGACTGCCGCACCGTTCGCAGTATGCGGTTTCCTGTACTACGGTATCAATCTCGATCATCTTATCCTCAATGCCACTGCAAATAGAACACACTAGATTTAAGGCTTGCGCTCTGGATTTTTTTGCTTGCTTTGCAGTGACCGGCAATTGGGTTTGCAAAACCCGTTTGCTTCAAACGAGCTTGTCGCTCCCGCATCAAGCGCCGGCAACAAGACTCTACACTAGTTTTTATTCCACCTATAATATATAATTTTCATGGAGCTGCCGCTTTTCTGCGATTTCCAACGACTTTGAGCGGACTCCGCTGGTGTTGTCAACCAATACTGAAGAATACGGGCTACTTGTGTGACGAGATAGCGGTGGGCGCTATCGCTTTTCTCCCTTCGTGCTCACGGTCGGACGTTTTCGTATAAACTGCAAATACACCCACACCACGACTACGAGGAGTGCTCCAGGTGGAAATGTGAATATTAGGAAGATAAAAGCTATCAACAGGATTACTGAGTTGAGTAGACCCATGTTCAAAGCGTTATAATGGGGGGTTACGCTTTAAGCGTTTCTTCCCTTGGTCTCACACCCTAATAGTCCAACTTCAAAGGCTTTGATTGCAGCGAAAATCGCCAAAATATCCCTTAGAGCGAATAGACTGACATAGTTTCGCAGTATGCAATTGCTCGCTTAAATGCAGTTGACACCCTAACCCGTAGTTTCCGGAGCCGGGACCAAAGCGCACATCGTTAACTGTTCTAAACCACGATAGTGCGCAGGAGAATCTTGCATGAGGCGAACAGTTGCTGATGGCACTGATGTTTCCGAGTGTACGCTCTCTTAATGGGGCGCGTCGTTGCACTCGAGACATAAACCGAGCTCGCATTTTCAGACAAGATAGGCGTTTTGGAGTTTAGTTGTGAGGGACCCCCGGCGGCTAGTATTTATAGAGATCAAAAGCGAATGCGCTTTTTTGCTAGTATAGGTTTTCTTGGACCCGTGCACTGCCCTCACTTCTCGTGAAAGGTATAAATCGAAGAGGCGCATATAATTGAGGCACGCTCTATAGGATGTGTGGAGGAAAAGGTAACTTTCCAATGGCTTTTGGAGTAGAGCTTTCGGGGCAGAGAAACCTCTGCTCTGAAGCATCGGGCGAATCCGCCTTGGCTCTCAAACGCACCATTGGGGGGGATCACTTTGGAAATTCACATATCCTATAGAGTCCACCTTCACTTTTTTTTGATGATTCGCGCGTCTGTTTGATTGTGTTTTTTTTTCCGTTTTGAGCCTCACGCACACTGCTCAGCTCGTCCTATGTTCGTTGGCCACTTTCAGCTGAAAAACTCACGCTATTCATAACACGCCGCTAACAGAAGAAGAGCGAAATGTCTGCTGTCGCTATCATTTCGTTAGACTCATAACACGAAACGCGAAAAGAGGCCCAAAAAATCGCTCGAGACGCTTCATACACAGCTGCTGCTTCGCTTATGGTCTCGAATTACAAGACCATTTGCTTCAATAGCGTAAGGTTATAAAGAGATAGAAGCTCTTTAGCAGCACGTGTGCGCGTGATGCATCCCGCCAGTTGCGCTTGTGAAAAAGGAAGTAAGGAAATATGAAGAACATTGTAGAGACAATAATGGATGATAGTTCCTTCACAATGCTGGTATCAGCAGTCAAGACGGCAGCCGGTCTCGTCGATACCTTGAGCGGACCTGGGCCCTTTACGTTCTTTGCTCCGAACGATGATGCGTTTGCCAACTTGCCTGCCAGTGCGGTAGACGAATTGTTAACAGACGAAGAGAGGCTCACTGCAGTGCTTTACTATCACGTAGTGCCCGGCAAATACATTGCAACCGACCTGTTGAAAATGACGACAGCAAAGACCGTTCAGGGTGCGACGCTGACGATTGCAACAGAGACAGAGGTCATCGAGGAGGACACCGTGGTTGTTGAAGATGACGCCGTGTTCGAAGACGATGAAATTGCGGCATTTGAAGAGCTAACGGTGAACGATGCCATAGTTATTCAGGCGGATATTGAATGCACTAATGGCGTGATTCACGTTATTGATTCCGTCCTTGCACCTGAATAAGGCGCGAGTGTACCCAGGGGCCTCTTGGCCTCTTTTTTATGCGCCCGCGCGCATCGCGACGTTCGCTGTGTGCAGGTCTTTCAACAGGGACATTTTATCGCGTTTTTGACCTCTTCAGAACTCGCACGTCGATCCTGTGATGGGTACCTTTCACTCGAATCTTCATCCTCTGCGAGCGCATGGTAAATGGTCATTCACTTTCGTAACGTGTGGCAGAAGCTTCGCACGCAAAGCGCCTGGATCATCGCAAACCAGCGCTGTCGCGTTTCATTTGGCTAAAGAGTTTAGATCTCTTGCAGTTGCCGCGTGCTGTTTGGTATTCACGCATTCTGTCTCGTGCGTGTCCTTTGTCTGGAGCCGCCCTGCCTAACACAGGGACGAACTTTCGGGTAACAAGAGCGTTAAAGCCTCAGAACTAGCCTCTTGTAACGTACTGCGAGGCATCAAAAAAAGGAAAGGTAGGGCACTATTAGTGACCCAGATATAGCTTTGACCACGCCGTTAGTACACTTTTGAACCGTGCTAGCATCGCTTAACGTCATGCGCGCCCGTAAGGTGCTTCGATGCGAGGGCCGAATCAAACTCGTAGGTCGTGGTTCCTTCCTGATGCAAGCTTGAAGCGTTCCTTCTAGACAGCTGCACCTCGAGCATCCACGCCGCTACCGTGCCGGTGAGCCTGTCCTTGAACTCCCCTTTAAGTGTCAGACGTTGCTTGGCGATGAAATACTCATTGAGTTGGCGGATCAGCTCTTGGTTTTGGTGACTATCGAGGCTAATTACCCCGTAGGTGTCTTCCAATCCGGAAAGCTTCGCACGTGGCTCTTCAAAGGTTGACGCCGAGAGCTCGTCTTGCCTAACCGTGAAAGTGACCGTACCACGACCGGCGTGAGGCACCTCATCAAGACAAAAGGTAACATCGCCGATGTTCTCAAAAACACGTTCCTGTATTTTAATCACCAGAACAAAATGCGTCGGATTCCTTAAAGCTATGGTAGCCCCATATCAGAATTGGCACCGCCCTCGTCGACAAAGGTGCGTACGGCCCTCGCTCGGCGTTCCAACTATCTACGCAGCGGTCGATCTCGATGCAGCTCTCGAATCTGCAGTGAAAAAACAGGAGAGCGAACTGCGTGAGATAGAGGAACGAAAGGGTGAGCTTCAGGAACTGGTCAACACGTGCAAAAACAGCTAATGATATTCTTAATGTGTTGGATTGCTGCTCCGACAGCAATGATCGCAAACATGTTGCTTTAGTTGCTTTGACCCCCTAGCGGTTGGTCATTGCATGTCATAAACAAAGAAATAGCACCTCAAGTACTATAGGTTCATTTGCATACTTATTACGCGAGTTTTGCCATAAAAATCGATCATGAGACACCGCTTAGCTGATGACGATGATCTCGAGCTCTGTTTAAAGCAGATTGGTGAGATCTTTGATATCCAAGGAATGATCAATCAGTCACTAACAACAGAGCATATTGTACACTATTACACGACGAACAAGCTCGCACAACTCTTATGGAGCTCTGAAGGCTTCTTTCATTACGGGATAAGTTATGACGGAAGGTATAAGAAGGCTGATTTGCAGGAGCCCGCACGACTAGTTGAGAGGTACATCCGCAATACCGGAGCCTCAAACGTATTGGAGCTAGCGTCTGGACTAGGCGCTAACACCGCGTTCCTTGCTCGTCGGAACCCCAACGTTATGTTTGAGGCAATTGACATTTCGAATAAGCCCTTAAAGCGTTACACATCGTTACTCAACGTACATTTTCGATTTTGTGATTACCACGACTTGAGCGGTCTTGGCACATCTTATAACCTCATCTTTGTTATAGAAGCGTTATGCTGTTCGACCAACAAGGAACGCGTCCTGCGAGAGGCTAAGCGGAAGCTTGAACCTGGGGGAAAATTAATCGTCTTTGATGGATACAAACGACGCCGTATCCCCCCGCTTACCCGATCTGAGGAACGTATGTGGGGGCTAATTGAAAAGAGCCTTTCAGTTGATAGGATTGAACGCCTCGACGATGTTGAAGGGTATATGGAAAAGGAATTCCTAATCGAAGCGGCGCAGGATCTCTCTGAGTACGTTCTTCCTTCTACGATGAGATTTAGACCGTTAATACGTCTTTATTTGAGTCATCCTGCCGTCGCACGAGCAATTAACAGAATCGCCCCTCTCGACTTCATGAAAAACGCCATACACTTGCGGCTCCTATCTATAAGCTTGGCAAGGCAGATTGGATGCTACTATATGCACGTTTTGGCAAACGACCGGTAACCGTCACGAACAAGCAACCATGCAATGCATACGTTCTATTGGAGCTGTGTCTGCGTTGACGGCGGTCTTCTGAGTAAGTATCTATTTATCGAATAAGAGAGATTACGTAGCGAAGAAGCGATGGAATGTGAGACTGCTGAATGTACCGATAATCTTGAAGCCTACCTGAAACAAATTGATCAACTCTTTGATATACCGCGCATCATAAACGAGCGACAAGAAAAATCACATATTATCCGGTATTATGTGCGTAACAAACTCACCTATAGGATTTTTTACAGCTGGGAGGGATTTTATCATTCTGGAATCAGCTATGATGGAAGGCGTAAAAGTGAAGACGTAAGAGAGCAAGAGAGGATCATCGAAGGGTATATCCATGACCTAGAGGCCTCGCGCGTGCTAGAAATTGGTTGTGGACACGGCCCGGATAGCGCATTTCTCGCACGTCGCAACCCCGATGTTATTTTTGATGCGGTTGATCTATCAAGCAAGCCGCTACGACAATTTACAAAAATTCCAAACTTACATTTCTCGACTGGAGATTACCACGACTTGAGCGAGTTTGAAGACAGTGCCTATGATATCGTTTTTGCTATAGAGACGTTGTGTTATTCGACCGATAAGGCACAAGTGTTCCGTGAGGTAAAGAAGAAGTTAAGGCGGTACGGGAAATTTATAGTGTTTGACATTTATCAGAGCAACCGCGCTGCTCCGTTGAGCCCCTCAGAACAGGTAATGTGGCAACTTATCACCAAAATTGTAGCCGCGCACAAGTTCGAGCGCGTGGGTGATGTCAACAAGTACATGGAGGAGGAGTACTCAATAGAGGTAGCAAAAGACCTTTCGCCCTGCATCTTACCTTCCTTCGATAGGCAGGAGTCTCTCGTGCGCTTCTATTTCAACCATCTCCTTTTTGCAAAAGCGGTCAATAAGCTGGTCCCGCCTGACATGATAAAAAATGCTGCCCTCGCGTTGCTCATCCCCACTAGCATCCGGCGGCAGATCATGTGTTGCTACATGCACGTGTTGAGCAACGACATGAGCTTATCGTTGTTTGCACTCTAACGTCGTGATCTTTGCCCTGTCAAATTCATTCCTTTCTTTGCATTCTAAAGGAACATTCGCCAGGCGAAAACGCGTTCTGAGCAGAAAAGCTAGAATAATGGAGTTTTTCTCATCTGGATATTTATGCTTGTGGGGGCCCGGCTTTTAATAGCGCTTGTATCTGCTCCTCTGCAGGGATTGATTGATCCCATAGTAGCTCAAACGTAGACGTGAGATATTGTGCGTACGCTTGATCGTTGGTCCATAAGGCTGCTAAAGAAGTATCAAGTGAGAAACGGCTGAATTCAACGTTAATCGCACTGATACAAGTCTTTCTGTCGAACACTGTGAATAAGATGCCCAGCTTATCGGAGTGACGTACTTTTACGCCTATATCAAGGAGTTCACGTGTCATCTCGACAACTGGATAGGTAATGCCGACGATGAACCGCACCTTCCCACCGCGCTCAATAAATTCCTTTGTAAAATCGTTGATACCAAATTGAGATGAGATAACTACTGCAGAACTTGGTGCGACGCTCAGCCACTCCTCCTCTAACGAGCTTACAATGGGGAGCATCGTTGTCACGAGTTCCTTTAGATTTTTAATGATTTTAAACGTGCTTACCTCATCGGACGGCCGGAACCGCTGCTCGCGGGAGAGCTCCTCCAACTGGCGCTTGCGCTGCTCCATCTGCACCAGCTCGGTCTCGTGTTTTTTAACAGCTGACTGAAGGGCGGTCTCGAGCTCCACCGCCGTGTATAGCGTAGGCGAGTCGAGCGAGGGAAGCACCATACCCTTGTCAATGAGGGCACTGAGCGTGCGGTGCACGTCTTCGCGGTAGGTCTTAAGGGACTTGGCAAGCGGTGAGGGGGTTTTCGGGCCGTATTTGAGAAGGTAAAAATAGCACTGGGCCTCCTTCTCGGTAAGCCCAAAGCTTATCAGGTGCCTGATGAACTCGTCGTCGGATTCCATCGCATACTATGTGCAGGAGAATGTAGATAAACGTTTTCGTCTTTCGTAGAAGGGTAGATTAGTCAATAAAGCAGCTAGACGTAATTTATTACCATCGAGGGGACAAAAATCATGTGCCGCAGGATTCGTGCGTCAACCGTATGACGGCGAATTAGTGATCGTTTCTCAATACGTGCTGATAGTAACAAGCAATCTGCCTCCGTAAAGTTGTACCAAGGAGCAAAACTCCCACGAAGTTTTTTACAACAACAAGCGGTAGAATTTTGTTCACAACTTTGGCGAAGATAGGATGGTTGAAATAGAAGCGCAAAGAGCGTCTATTTTCGAAGTAGTCATAAAAGGGTATGACACACGGCGAGATGTCCTTCGAAGCTACTATCGAGAACTCGTGTCGCATATAGCCCTCGACATCATCGAGGCGTTCGAACCTGTCGACTGCTAAACCCCTCGTGACCAGTTGGCACAGAGTGTCTTCAGATTGGCTGAATGGCCCTGCGTCGTTTGCATAGTACCCATCAAAAATGATGAGGAGCCCATTCGTTTTCAATTTTTTCTTCACTTCGCGAAGAACGCGCGGTTTGTCCATTGTATGGCATAAAGCCTCTATAATAAAGGCAATGTCATAGGCGGCATCCTCAAACCTGCTCAAATCGCGGTAATCGCCACAATGAAAACGCAGGTTAGGGATCCGGGAAAAACTTCTCAGAGGCTTGTTTGATAGGTCGATTGCGTCAAACCTCACGCTAGGATTGCGACGTGCGAGAAATGCGCTGTTCGAACCTCTCCCATATCCAAGCTCCAGCACGCTTTTCGCGTCCGTCTCGTGGATATAACGCTCAACGATGCGCGCAGGCTCTTTAAGATCATCCTTCTTGTATGCACCGTCGTAGCTGATTCCGCTATGATAAAATCCGTCCCAGTTATGACCAAGCCTGTAAGTCAGCTTGTTATTCAAGTAGTAATTGACGATTTGCGGCTGCTCCTGGGGTTCCTCGATAATATCTGATATATTAAATATCTCGCCAACCTGCTTGAGATACAGCTCGAGATTGTCGCCATAGTCGATGGCCTCGCGCGGTCGTGTCTTCTTCTCAGGTTCGGTTCGTTCGATCACTTCGTTGTCCCCTCATCTTTACACATCGATTTGCGGAGGGCCTTGCTTTAACAGCTCCTGTATTCGCTGCTCGGCAGGAATAGACTGCTCCCACAGCAGCTCAAAGGTGGAGATGAGGTATTGAGCATATGCTGGGTCATCAGTCCAGAGAACGCTTACCAGTTCACTCAGCGAGACGCGCTTTAAGCCGGCGACATTAATCGCGTTTAGACAAATTTTCTCATCAAAAACAAAGAACATTAGCCCTGAGTACTTGTCAAAATGACGTGCTTCCATTCCCGCCTCTAAGTGCTCTCGGATTGACTCGATATATGGATAGGTGATATCAGTTATGAATCGTATCCTGCCTCCTCGGCCTATAAACTTCTTATCGTCCTCGATAATAAATAAAGATGAAATAACCGATGCTATCGGGGGGATAACTGCGACCCATTCCCTCTCAGCTGAGGCCACGGCAGATAACGTGACACTCACCACCTCTTTCACGCTTTTGAGAATCTTAAACGTGCTTACCTCATCGGACGGCCGGAACCGCTGCTGGCGGGCGAGTTCTTCCAACTGTCGCTTGCGCTGTTCCATCTCATGAAGCTCGCTCTCGTGTTTTTTGAGGGCTGACTGAAGGGCGGTCTCCAGCTCCACCGCCGTGTACAGCGTCGGCGAGTCGAGGGATGGGCGGGCCATGCCCTTGTCAATGAGGGCAGTGAGCGTGCGGTGGACGTCTTCACGGTAGGTGTGGAGGGACTTGGCAAGCGGTGAGGGGGTCTTGGGGCCGTATTTCAAAAGATAGAAGTAGCATTCGGCCTCTTTCTCGGTGAGGCCGAAACCCATAAGGTGGGCGATGAACGCATCGTCAGACTTCATCGGAAGGTAAGTACAAGAGAAGGTACTTAAACGTTTACTCCCCTATCAAGTGCCCACCCTGTGAGCGGACCAAGAGAGAGCTGAGTCTTGGTAACCGAGTTTCTGGACCGTTCTCATCAAGCGTTCGATACAGCGCTTATAATCGAACTACTCACATCAGAGCGCGAAGTGATGGTCACAGTAGCATGCGTCGCCACTCGGTCCACCTCAAACTTCGCGGCTATGAAAGCAGCGCTCCCCTTGAAGGCCACCTTTGAATGAGACGTTCCCCTCGAAGGTCGCTGAACCAAATATAGCACCTCCATCGAAGGTCACGTTGCCAAATGAAGCGCCTCTCTCGAAGGTCACGAATGAAAACAAAGCGTTCCCATTGAAGGCCATCCGTTTGAATGAGGCGTTCTCGTGGAAGGTCGCATCGATGAAATTACAATCTACGCCGACCTTTTGCTAAAGTGTAGAAAAGGCAGGATTGCCCCCTCAAGAAAAAAGTTGTCTTTTTCTGCCTTTTCTGCAACCTTTGCGGTCTTTCTCGCGGTTAGGTCTTTGTCTTCGAAGTTTGTTTCGTCGTCAATTAAGCCGATGCGTAATATGCATTTGCCATCTGATTTTTGTAACATGCGATCGAGCAGTCTAGTGGACTGTTGAGGCTCCGAAACCAAAGCTGCTTATGACCACACGGGTCACTCCTGTCTTTGCGTTGGATCAATTCCGCAACCGAAGCCAAAAGAAGAACGGGTCCAGCCGCGGAACATCGTTCTTGGCTATGCAGCTCGTTGTGTAACTCGGCATGTCGGTAAACGCGACCGACGTGGATCATTTTTCCGCGACCATTTTTACTGCTATGCGCTCTATCACGTTTTCGTACGCTTCTCGAAACCAGCGGCGAGTGTTGCGACCGTAATAACCGGTTGGGTCTTCAACATTTCTCTCATCCTCTAGCTCTTCGATATGCTTTTTACAGAAGGCTATAGTATCCTCTAATATCTATTCGCAATTCATTTTTGATCCTTTCCTCCAGTTCGAATTCAGCGCGTAGAACAAGACAGGTTGTCCAGAGTCCGCCACCCCTAACTTCGCAGCGGTCATCACGCGTGGCTCTAACGGACGGGATGGACTATTTTATAGGTACCTTGACGCCCTCAAGCCGTTCCGAGAGTGGTATGGTCACCTTCAGAAGGCCATTTTCGAACGTGGCCGTTGCCCCTTTCGGCTTAATGGTATGGGAGAGCGTCCAGCAGCCGGCATACTCGATATCGTCTCGAGGTGCTGTGAGACAGAACCCGTTCTCCCCAGCTTCAACTTTGATGTCCTTCTTGTCTGCGCCGGGAAGTTCCACTTCGATGGTATAGTTTTTCTTGTCGTGATACAAGAATGCATTCGGTGCGACAAAGATGCGTTCTTTTTCAACCAATCATATCACCGCAAAGAGTTACTTTTGAATGATTAAGTAGCTTTGCCGGGCCTAACGCCGTAGAATCTCATTTTACAGCGGGCAACTGCTCTTTCTATTTTCTTGCGTCCCGTTGCGTACACCAATGACCTATAGGATTCGGCGCATCTCGAAAAAGAGGGGCTAAATGAGCGTAGATCATCAAAAAGAGACACCTGCTGCTCGATGGGAAGCCCCGAAACGAACCATCATGCCTATATCTAGGAATCCACTTGCATTTTTTGCCCGTCGAACTGCTCAGAACGGCTGCATATGCGTCAGATGCCAAAAAAGAAGTGAAAAGGGGAGCGCCTTCAAACGGTTGTAGCAGAGCAAATAGAGACGGCACGACCGTATAAGCACGACTTGACCCTTATTTATGTGGCGGTTTTCCCTGAGCACTACGTGCGGAGCTGGCGTCGCTGTGTCGCATCTTCGTTATCCAATTCGCGAGCTCTTCAGGACGCTCGTATCGATATCCTTCCAGCTGGAAACCGAGCATGGCCTCATCGCCAACAGCGCGCGGAGGCAATGCATCCGGGTAAAAGAAGATGTGATGCCCTGCCTTACGGTACTCGCGGTTGATCACCCATCCAAGAAACGCTAGAGTGCGCCACCCCCGCGCTTCTTGTGCAATTTCTAACGTGACGTACCAGGTTCCTTCTGGCCACTTACCGTGGTCACGTTCGCCGGGATGTCCACCACAGCAGCATACCGTCGTAACGCACGGAAGGCTGTTGAGTACTTTGACGAGAGGCACAAGGTTCGCATCTATTTCCTCCTCTGGCACGGCATCGCCCTCAGCAGTAGTGCGAGTCATGTATAAGGTGTCTAATCTTTATCTAAGTTACAGCGTCGGTGACCCGCTTCAGGCACAGACTATGGGGTTACAGGATGAGATATGACGGGCGCTTTTGTCGGCTTTAAAATCGAAAAAAGAAATAATTAGCTAGGAGATGAGCGGGTTAAAAGGAACACGCTAACCCCCTCTGATACCTAGATTTGCCATGTTAGCGGATAAGCACATTAGCTCCCCAGCTTATTCCACCCGG
>DASPOC010000015.1:0-10301 GCA_035626195.1 Bathyarchaeia archaeon
ATCAACCAACCATCGAGGAGGGGCCCTGCTCCAACAACCACGAGTTAAGGGCCTTCTGCTGGGCCTGCTCCGCCATATCGAAGAGCTGCTGTCTGAACGCGAGGTCAAAGATCTACTCGACGATGGGGACTTCCAGTTGAGCAAGAAAACCGCAAATAATGCGGAAGGATGGTTAGCAGAGATCGAGGCTGCACTGCTTTACGCTTTGGCCAAGAATTGCAAAACAAGCGGAGTAATCGTAGAAATCGGCTCGTGGAAAGGCAAATCCACGATTTTTTTGGCAAAAGGATCTGAAGCTGGGCAGCGCGTGAAAGTCTACGCTATCGATCCACATGAAGGGGGTGAATCTGCCGATCCGACCTTTCACGAATTCAAGAAGAATATTGCAAACGCACGGGTCGAGGATAACGTAGCTCCGATCGTGAAAACCTCGGAAGAAGCTGCAAAGGATTTTCTTGAGCCTTGCGCGCTAATCTTCGTTGATGGGTCTCACGAACCTGATAGCGTCAAACAGGACTTTGCGTTATGGGCTCCTAAACTCATCGAAGGAGGAATTATAGCATTTCACGATACGATCGGCTGGGTCGGGCCACGGATGCTGGTAAAGGACTCTCTCTACAAATCGAACAACTTCAAGAACGTTAGGTTTGCCAGAACAATTACCTACGGCGAGAAAGTCGTTCAGAACACATTCGTAGATCGATTGAAAAACAGATACTTTCTTGTTTGTAATGATATCTTTGCTTTTGTTTGTTCCAGTTTCATAAAAGTAATGTGCTTTGGTGAAAAAAGATTTGGTGAAGACTCTAATAACGACTGGACTAATAAGGACTGGCTCTTAAACTACTTTGACCAAGATCAGCTTTGATGGGTACGTGAACAGCACCAAATCACGATGGAGAGAGCTCTTTATCGCGCTATCATTGCTGAATTGAAAGGTGTGAATCTCTCAAACCGCGCACATCCTACGGCTCGAAAACCCAGAGCACCACAAGTAGGATGTCATCGCTCAGAGTAAAGGCTGGCACAATCCTAACCTAGCAACGCTTACGATGCGAATGGAGAATGGCGCGTGTTGACGTGGGGCGATCAGGCTACCGAACCCGACTCAACAAAGCGCTGAGCTCGTAAGCGACCTAAGGGATCGTCTTTTGCCGTTTTTCTCTCTCAGCTCTCGTTCAGCAGCTCTGCATCTAACGGTCGGAAACACTTCGCCGAATCTCAAGTACGGCTGCTTGCTCGGGGCATTTTCGAGATAATTTTTGCAAAAAAAGGGCAAGACTGGGAGTTAAGGCCTTTTGCAGTTTGTTATTTTGCAAAAAAGACAAAAGAAGCCCGTTTTGATGAGATAGCGTATATAACGTTTAAATAGCACGATCGGGCACGCTTCTTATGGCAAGAGGCGGCGTCTGCCGCCCCAACAGGACGCCGCAGAACCCTGCTTGCAACACACGAATCGAGAGTGATATGATAATATGCCCTACAAAGACAGAGCCCGGCGCCGCGCGTACGACAAGGCGTGCAAAAAAAGTGGCGCTCCCAGGGTTGGACGAAGAAAAGGTTAGACAACCGTCTAACTGAGAACGAGGTAGCCACGGCCGGAGACCTGCGCGAACTGCTCAACGAGGTCATCACCGAAGCGCGCGACGCCAGCGGCGCCTCGCTGGCGCTTGAAACGGCGCTGCGCATCAAGTTGCGGGCCGTCGAGATCGACTTGCGAGTCATTGAGATCACCGATCACGAGCGCCGAATCGTCGCGCTCGAGGAGCACGCGAATCCATCGACACGAGTGAGAATTAGTCGATTGGAAGCGTCGTTCAGCTCTCCGCTGAGGGTCGAGGCGACCGCCAGCGCACCGATCTCCGGCGATCCTGTAACGTTCGCCAAGTTGTTGAATATAGAGCCCGATCCTTAGCAGCGCGACCCCCTCACCTCGACCGACGAGCGGCTCGTCCTCAACTGCTGCCGGCAATCCGGGAAGACAACCATTGTCTCAGTTTTGGCTCTCCATCACGCTCTCATACATCCTAAATAGCTCGTCCTCATCTTCTCCCCGTCAGAGCGGCAGTCGAAAGAGTTTCTCAGGAAGATCAAAGATTGCGGCGAGCTCAACAGTCCGGGCGGCAGCCTTGTCAACTCGGCCAGCACGCTCGAGCTTACTAACAAGAGCCGGATACGCGCACTGCCTAGTTCAGAGGCGACGATCCGCGGCTTCAGCGCACCGTCACTCGTGCTCGTCGACGAGGCAGCGCAGATCGACGAGGAGCTATACTACGCGGTGCTTCCTATGCTTATCGTCTCTCGCGGGCGGCTCATCCTCCTGAGCACGCCGCTGGGCAAGCGAGGCATATTCTGGCAGGCGTGGGAACAACCAGACGGCTGGAAGAGGGTAAGAGCCACCGGCAACCAGTGCCCACGCATCTCAGACGATTCCTTGGCCCAGGCACGGGAGAACATGGGAGAATTGCGGTTCGCTCAGGAGTACCTCTGTGAACTCGTCCAAGGCGAAGGGAGCATCTTCAGAGAAGAATGGCTCCAGCACTTCGATTCCGCAACCGTGCCGGACATGGACGCAATCTTCCGATCGTGGGATACCGCACAGACGAAATCGACGACCTCTGACTACGTGGTCGGGCAGGCATGGGGTCGACAGGCGCTGACTTGTACCTGCTAGATCAAGTCCGCGGTATGATGATCTTTGACGAGACCGTGGCTGCAATGAAGCTCGTCATAGAAACGTGGCCAGAATCATCAGCGATGCTCGTTGAGGCACAGGCGTTGGGCGCTGCGCTCGCGTCCCACTTAAAGACACAGATTCCAGGCATAATCCCGATCCACGTCAAAGACAGCAAAGAGCAGCGGGCGATGAGCTGTTTACCTGCGTGGCGATCGAGAAACGTCTACATACCCGAATCCGACGCCAGAGAGTGGGTGCGCGACTACGTGTTCGAGCTGACCAACTTTCCGAACGCGCCCAACAACGATCAGGTCGATGCAACCACACTCGCCCTCAATCAGCTACGACGCGCGCTGTTCCCCACTATGAAGGCCGTAGCGAAGCCTATAGAAGAAGCTCAACCAAAACACGAGCATGAATACTTGATAGGATGGATTCCGGCGCGATTGGATGATGATTATACCGTCGTTATCTATGACCTAAAGGACAATGCGGTCGTGCGGTTCTTTAGAATCCCCGCACAACCGGTCGAGGAACAGGTAAAGGTGATATATCAAACATCCGCTTATTTTAACAGCGCAGTAGTGCGCGTCATTGAAGGCTACGACGAGGCGCTTACCTACAGCGCTGAACTTAAAGGCACGTATGTCGAGAAGATCAAGTTTGACAAGGCAAAATTTGCGGCTGCGTATGAGAACCTATCACAATTAATCAGAAACAAAGTAATAGACATCCCCGAATACCCAGCGCTGATGGCCGAACTTAACGTATTCCGGTCTGAGTTCACCTTCGACGAGACGCCCGACTATACAAGCCAGATCGCGCAGCAGTCAGCTATAAACGCTTTAGTGCTTTGCACTTACGATCTCGACCCGACGATGTGGCAGTATAAGCCGGACATCTACTACGGCTTTGATGAGGACCGGCTTGACCCGTCGCGGTGGTTCCCGTACGACAACTCGCGCCGACACTACCCATTCTAGTCCGGCCAATTCCGCGAGAGCTAACGAGGAGCGCCCTGCGTGAAGCAGAATGATACCCGGGCCACTGCCTAGCTGTCGATATCCAATTGTGGTACCATCCTTGGATACGACTGAACCAGTTGTGTACGTTTTAGCTACGTTACGTGTGTTCGTCGGCATTTCATCAACACTTCTTGAAATAACGAGGGAATAGTAGTCAGGTCGATCAGATTCGTGTCGCATATAAGGGCAAACGTAGCAACTAAATATAGCTAGCGCTTAGCATGGTGGATTGTTTCTCCTTTTGTCCACTACCAAAACCGATCGACTAACCTGTGATCCAGTCCTTCAGAGCCGATACCGCAAACCACGTCACAATAAATAGCAGGCCGCCTAGCCAAATCAAGAAAAAGTCGAAAGTGCCCAGCGGAGTGTAGACGGTACTGATAACACGGGGATCCAAAACGGTAATCGGCCGTGCTAAAGGATTAAAACTCGGATATAGGCTCTCATATAGTGCAGGCCTCACCCAAGAAAGCACCGTCATCGCTGCGCCTACGGCACCTATGACGCTAAACCGATGCCGGAAAATAAGGGCCCGTGTGTTAAACGACGAAGTGCGTTTGTGTCACACCTAACGGCGGCTTTCGCTGGGAAGTAACCAGTATTATCCTGCGTCAGTGATGCAGGTGTGGTGAGGTAAACCAAAAAATATGTTGGTGAGACGTTCAAGTCCTATCGTCACGTCAGATCTGTGTAAAGTAGCCGATCAGGGGGGCGACGTTATCGGGTGGGAGCAGTTAAATCGCGCATACGTTATGATCACGGAGTGAGTGGCATCGATTGAAAGCACTATCGTCACCCACAGCCCAATTCAGTGTGCGGCGTCTACGTGAGTTACTGGGCGGATGCGCGTTTAAGAGCCAATCCCGTTTTTGCACTTACTCTGAGTCACCGCCAGCTCGGTCAATGAGCAACGTTTTTATTTACCCGTCCATTTTGGTGTATATCGGAAGACAGTTCATTAGGTACAGACCATGAAGATTAATCTGGAGGGTGTAGAGGAGACATTACTCATCCCCCTATGGGGGCGGGCAAAATTCAGTCGAGAGAACCCTTCCATTCTTAACGACGCGAAGGCGATTGAACTCGTTGAACAGCTTGACTACGATTTTGCAAGGCTTGACAAAACTCTCGGTGTACTCGGCAATCTCATGCTCCCGGCAATAGCGAAGCATATCGACGACAAGACCCACGCGTACATCGCTGAGCATCCCAAAGCGTCGGTGATTGATCTTGGGGCGGGCCTTGACACTACATATCACCGGGTCGACAACGGGTCGATTCACTGGTACGACCTTGACCTTCCTGCGGTTATCGATCTTCGTCGGCGACTGATCCCCGAAACTTCTCGGTCGACGTGCATCGCAAAGTCATTGCTGGATCTCAGCTGGCTTGACGACATTACTAACCCTGAAAACGGCGTATTTATGATCGCGGCCGGAGTGCTCATATTTTTTCACGAGTCTGACATAAAATCGGTCTTCTCATCGCTCGCAGATAGTCTTCCGGGCGCGGAGATCGTGTTTAATACCCAGTCTCGACTCGCTAAGTTAAGAAGCAACTGGGGTATGCAGAGGATGAGGATGGAAACTACGAAATGGGCCCTGAAGGATGCGCGCACGATAACAAACTGGGATAATCGCATCAAGGTTTTGGATCAGTTTCCCTTGTTCAAAGACATTCCACGAGACCCGGCGTGGGGTAGGCCAGTCACGAGATCGATGAACCTCTCCGACAGAAATGGAATGATGAACGTCGTTCACCTGCGAGTTTAGAATCTAATAATGTCATCGGCATCGGATGGAAGCACTGCAAGCATCCGCTGCCTGAGCGCGTTTACGACGTTTACGTGCAATATTGGCGAGATGTCGAACTTTGCCTCTGAGATAACCTATAATACGAAGGCTGCAGGAGGTGCGAGATCACTCTAACATTACACGATTGCGATCTACCTATGTTTCAATGATAACGACCTACAAGAAGTGCATGCAAGCGTGCCTTTCTAGCTGCTCATTTCTCAAAGGAGGATTGCTAGCAACTCATTATCTGCAACTAAGGGCTTTCTCCTGTAAAGCATGCCTGCTCAAGCTCGTCTTCACAGTCTGGGCACAAATACTTGCTATAAGCCGTTAGATATAGTTTTTTCAATTCCTTTCCGCATTCTTTGCAGTAACGTGCCTTTTCTTCTTCCATAATAAAAAGGCAAATAGATACTCTTATTCTTCTTTTTTTCTCTACTCTTAGCACAGGTAGGTTAGCCTACTGTCTATATGTCCAAGCCTTATTGCTGGACCATTCAAACATTAATACAACGGCAGTTTATCTGAAGTTTAACGATCACGATCTGAAGGACGTGTATGACGCCTATATGTACTATTGGACAACGTCACCCTAAAGTAAGAAAAACCTCTACAGAGACGTCGGAGCTGTCCATACTCCAATTGATCGCACCTCTGTTTTAAACTAATGCCATGGGCGACAGGCCGATCAGTGATGACCTGCCCCTCGTTTGAAACCGTTGCTCTCTGCCTGTATGCTCTCCGTTCAACTACCCAACAAACGGCATCCACTAAATGATATCGTTAAACGCTCAAACGCGCGCTCAGTTTCGCGGCTGTATTCCTGGAACGGTCGGCGTCTACTCATGATGCCGACGTCGTCGCATTTGTCGTCACTGTAGCTGGACCCACCGTCTGCACCGCAGGCGGCACCCACGAGCCGTTCAGCGCTGCTTCCTGCGACCAGTACAGACGCAGGGCGAGGTAAAACTGGTCTGACGGAGCGGGTAACCAGTTGGATTCCTTGGCGGGGCCGGGAGATGTGTTCTGGATGTAGATGTCAAGCGACCCGTCCGGGTTGTACGTGAGGTTGCCCAGGTGCGGCGCGATCGCATATCGATTGATCGGGTTGGCGACGAGGTAGTTCCGGGTATTGTACATCGTCAGGGACCAGAACGCGTTGACGGGCGGGATCTCGTTCTTGGCGAAATGCAACACGTAGTCATTCGCGCCGGAGTAGGGGATGCCAGTCGCATCGACCGTTGAGGTCGGATACAGCGCGTCCTGCGGGAGATTAATGGCTATGTAGCTCAGCGCCACGCCTGCGCGAAGCGTGTAGTTCGTCCCGTAGGTGCCGACGTTATAGCTCGTAGTCCAGCCGTTATTGGTGACTGCGCCCGGGAAGTTCACGCTTGCCGCGTAGACTTGGGCCATGCCGTCCTGCGTGCCCTGCGTGATCGCGTTTTGCATCGTGGCGTTCATGCCACCCCAATCAAACGGGTTGCCGGGAACGATGCCGATTCGTGCGATCTGATCGATGACGGGCTTATCCGCACTGCTTGGAGGATTGGCAACCATGAGCGTTGCCATCCGATCGTAGAACGTGGCGGGGGTCATGTTGGCCACCTGCTGGACGGTATTCGCTGTCCTGTTCACATTCGGGTTCACCGGCACGTTGCTCGGCGGAGTGTAGGTGGTGCCCCAGGCGCTCAATGGAATCAATGTGTAATTATTCTCGAAGGCCACTGCCGCGGGGAAGTCGGCGGGACCGTTCTGTTGTGTCCGTGCATTAATCAAGACGGTGTTGGTCGGCGACTGGAGCTTTGTCACGTTTGAGGGGAGCGTGCCGTTCCACCCCGGGCCAACGATGGCGAAGTTGCCCGATCCGTTTCCGGTTGTGCGCGGTCCTGGATCTGCAAAGACATTCTGCCACGCATCCAAAATTGACATAACGTAGTACCGCCCGTTCGCCGCAGGAACGCTTAGCACCATCGGCCCTTTCGCCAGGTTGAGCCACCCAAAGGTATAGAGCGTATCGACGTTTAGACGTGTTGCGTTTTCATTTGCTGCTGTTGGCGTTACAGCCCCGCGAACGAGCTGGTTGATAGGTGCAAGACCTAGAGTCGGTTCCGCTGTCGGCGCTGCGGTCCCCGCGTCCTTCGAAATGTCCATAATAACGAGGGGATAGCCGTAGACGTACGCCGCTGCAGCGATCTGTCGTGCCTCCGCCGGCGTCGGCGAACCGGTCGTCGTGGGAATGGTGATCCCGTCGATCGTCTGGGTGGTCGACGCGTTCTGGGTGGTTATACACCCAGCGCCGCTGATCACTATAATTACAATAAAAAGGATGCTCAGCATCCAGAATGGTTTCATGTGGGATGGACGCTACGTACCTGTTTAAAAAGGTTGTGAAAATGACGCTGCACTTCTTACCTTTCTTACACAAGCCGCAACACCCAGAGCATAGTGAAGGCTCCGACCAACTAAAAAAGACACCTCTCAATCCTCAAAAATGATTCAAAAGACAAAACGGTGGCGTGACCGTATAAGTTTGTCGCTTCGCTTTTTGGCGTCCTGCAGCTGGACTAACGCCCACTTTGCGGAAAAACCTAAAAAGCTGAGAAAGGAAAAAATTATTAAAAAACGGGCCGCTTCTATTAGAGCATGAGCATGCTGTCTGACTTACTTGCCATGATTTTCCTCATCGTGATTCTGCTCCTGGCACTTGCCTTGGTACTTGTCCTATTCATCCGCTTGCTTCCACTGCTGATAATCGTCGCAATTGTGCTCTTGCTGATATGGTTCATCTTTTACCGAAATCGTTCGTGAGATTATCGCTTGTTAGTGCCGCCCTCCTTGGGAAATATTCCAGTTGGCGTCAGAACCTGAAAGGGAAAAGTGGGCAAGAGGCCTCTCGCAACTATTGCTCGACTAACAATAGAGCAGTTCAGAGACGCCCCTTAGTCAAGAGAAGCCAGTGCTCGGTGTTCCACCTGATTCGACAAGATTAAGATGCGGCACTATTGTCCGCTTCATCCGCAAGTCGTGGAAGCAATCGTGCCTGTGCTAGATGGCCGGAGAAATGATGAGCTTGTTTTTGAGCTGCTATCTTTTCAGTTATACTTCGGCACAATAAGGTTCGATTAAAATAGGAGGCGCTGGGATAGTTCGTGGAGACCTCAGAAAGTTTGCCCTGCAGCATGGAGATATTGTCGGATGGGAGGAGTCGAACAGGGCTTTCGTGTGACGCATGCAGTCAGCGGAGTTGATTGGAACCGTTAAAAACATCCGTTGCCTGAATATGTGTATGATGTTTTGCCGACGATGCTGCACGTGCCCTCTATTACGCGCCGATTGGCAGTATAGCCTGCAGCCCCTCGGTGGAGTGACAACAGCGACAACGACAGCAGCTGTGACGTCACCGAATACTGGTCTCAGGGTAGACGCCTCTGTGCACGGCAGTGACGGTACCCTCTGGTGGAAGTATACTACGAACAGGGGGCCTCGTGGTCTAACTGGTACAGTCTCGGCGGGCACCTCGCATCCGGAACGAAACCTGCGGTCGCTTCATCGTCAGCAGGCCGCCTCGACGTCTTTGTACAAGGGACAAACGGCCCTTTGCCATAAATGGTCTACAAATGGCGGCACGCAGTGGTCCAACTGGGGAAGTCTCGGCGGAAAGCTGGGGTCAGGACCCGCTGCAGTGTCACAGTTTACCGTTGGCGTGATTGACGTCTTTGTCCGCGGTAGCGACGGCGCGGCTAGGCAGAAGACCTATAATCACAGCTGGTCTAGCTGGAAATCCGTCGGCGGCCAAGTTGCTTCCGGTACAGCATCCGCCGTGAGCCAAACCCTCTGGCTTATGGTACGAGGCACGGACCATCAGCTCTGGCAGAAGAATGTCGGGAGTTCAGGGGCTGCCTATAAATTACCGGGCGCCGCTTCCACAAGCACTTTCCGCAGCCTCACCGGGCGCCGTCTGCACTGTCGCCAATGAGCACACCTTGATTTGTTTCAGCAGCACTAGCGGGAACATCTGGTACGGCATACATGATTCTGGAGGTCGCATCGACGGTTGGACGAACTCGGGTAGTCATTACATCAGCGCTAGTATCTACGGTTTTTCTATTACATCAGCGGCAGTATCTACGGTTTTTGTTGCTACAACAGCGGCAGTTTCAGCCGGAGTCGCAGGCACTTTTGGTGGAGCAACCGGACGCTTACGAGCAACTTTCCTGACCATTGCTTTAAGAGGAGGCCACGTTATGACAAGCTTTTCATTCGGGATGACGTGCGCAATGCTTTCTTCTTCACGCGCTGAAACCACCATTCCAACGAACCCGCCGCGTTCTGTGTCCCATACGGGCGTTCCGCTAAACCCCCTTGCACAAAGATTCCTTTGTTTGTGGTGTTGGATCCGGCAACAGCTTGTGTCGAGGCGACCACAGATCTCACCGTCAGCGTAGACGGGGCTTTAGCTTTTGTCTTGCTTTGGATAGCCATAGACATCGAAAAGATCTTGTGGTGCTTCTTTGTCAATGAGACGAGCGTGACATGCATCTGTTGGGATCAACTTTTTGCTTACCCGTAAGACCACAGGGGTAATTATAGAGGCAAGAACAGCTGGAGCAGCAGCCGCAGCTCCAACACCGCTCTAAACAATAGGGTTTTGAGCGCAGCACAAGTATAGAGACTGCATATTCTCTATGCAGTGACTATTTCTGGCACGACGCGCAGAGAGATACGATCTTTTGCTAGCACCTGCGTAGCAAAAGGTCGCTGGATCTTCATTTCGAAGGTCAAATCGAAGAGTTTGTAAAT
>DASPOC010000016.1:0-9279 GCA_035626195.1 Bathyarchaeia archaeon
TTTGCGATCGACGAGCACTAAGGAGGGCCTCGTGTTTCTGACCTTCCGCAGGCACGTCGAGCAGCTGCTAGCTCAGGCGTTGGAAAAGTGCCAGTATCCTAGCGGCGACGTCGCACTTACCGCCAAGCCCGGCTATGCCGATCTGACAAGCATTATAGCCTTTAAGCTCGCACCCGTCCTCAGTCTGAAGCCTCAGGAGATTGCGCAAAACGTTACCGGATACCTCGGCACTGACGAGCTCATAGCGCGGGCCGAGACGGCGGGACCGTACATCAACTTCTTCGTAAGTAACGACTACCTACGTCATACGCTCAGCACTGTGCTTCAGGCTGATCGTGACTACGGCGACATCGGCGCGAATGGGGTCGTGATTCTCGAACACACCTCAGCGAATCCTAACGGGCCACTGCATATCGGTCACATTCGTAACTCAGTGATCGGCGACACGCTGAAGCGCTGTCTACAGCAGGCAGGGTACCACGTGGAGACCCAGTACTACGTCAATGATATGGGCAGACAGGTCGCGCTCGTCGTCTGGGGCATTATGAACTTTACGCTTACCGAGGGCAGGAAGTCAGATCACGCCACCGCCGATATCTATGTCAAGGCGAACGCCGATATGGAGCTCCACCCCACGAAGCTCGTTGAAGTCCGGCAGCTTATGCAACGCTTCGAAAGCGGCGATCAAGACGTAGAGGTGCTTTTCAAGGACGCTGTCGAATTTTGCTTGCGCGGCATCAACGAGACCCTTAAAAACCTTCACGTCGCCCACGATCGGTTCGTGTGGGAGAGCGAGTTCCTCGACGACATCGACGGCATCATTGCCGAGCTGCGCAGCTACGGAGTCACCGAACGCGACGGGTCAGCGCACGTCGATTTATCGCCGTTCGGTATCAGCAAGAACCTCGTGGTGCGGCGCTCTGACGGCACGTCGGTGTACGCGACGCGCGATATCGCTTACCACGTCTGGAAGGCGGGACGATGCAACCGCATGATCGACGTACTCGGCGCCGACCACAGGCTAACCGCCCTTCAGGTCGGCAAAGTGCTCGAACTCCTCAGCATCAAAGCTCCCGAAGTCGTGTTTTTTGAGTTCGTCTCGCTACCCGAGGGCTCAATGAGTACGCGTCGGGGCCATTTCATCAGCGCTGACGAAGTATTAGACAAAGTGACCGAAAAAGCATACGAAGAGGTCGACAAGCGGCGCCCGACGCTGTCAGAAGAAGAAAAGCGCGAAATAGCACAAGCTGTGGGAATCGGCGCGACGCGTTATGACATGCTCCGGGTGTCGGCGGACAAGTCGATGGTCTTTGACTGGAACGAAGCCCTCGATTTCGAACGGCAGGGAGGACCGTTTCTACAGTACGCGCACGCGCGTGCGACCAGCATCCTCACAAAAACCACATTCGACAATGAGTACGAGCCAGACTTGCTGATCGATGAATACGAGGTGAAGCTCATGAAGCTGTGTGCACTGTTTCCGGCAGTGATCGAGGACGTCACGGCGAACTTTAACGTAAGCGCGCTGGCCGCCTACGCGCGCGAGCTCGCTGAGGCGTTCAATCAGTTCTATCGGTTCATGCCCGTGCTCTCAGCAGAGCCCGCGATGTCCCGCGCGCGGCTAGCTTTGGTGATGTGTGCGCGCATCGTGTTACGAAACGTACTGAACTGTCTCGGAATCGAGCCCGTAGATTCGATGTAAGCGTACAGAGAGAGGGCGGTTATGCGACGAAAGAAGGCTAGCGAGTCATCCCCCCTATCCTACCGCCAGACCCTTGCAAAACAGGGTTATCACGCCGTCGGCTGCGGCGGGGCCGTCAAACCCTGTCTTTGGCTAAAGAAGTCACTCCGTGACGAAGGCGTGTGCTATAAAGAGCAGTTCTACGGCATTCACGCCCACAGGTGCATTCAAATGACGCCAACACTGCGCTGCAATCAGCAGTGCCTCCACTGCTGGAGGGCCACTGATCTCGACGCTGCGGGGAGGGTCGCCTTTGACGAGCCGGAAGCCCTCGTCGAAGGGTCGATAGAGGCACAGAGGAGGCTTATCTCGGGCTACAAAGGCTCCTCGACAACGGACGTGCACAAACTGGAAGAAGCTTATAACCCGAGCCAAGTGGCCATCTCACTCAGCGGCGAACCAACGCTCTACCCGTATCTGGACGAGCTTATCAAACGCTACCACGAGGAACGTATGACAACCTTCGTCGTGTCAAACGGCAGTCACCCGGAGGTGCTCGAAGACGTGCGCCCGACCCAGCTCTATGTCTCACTGAATAGCCCGGACGAAGAGCATTTCTATGCGATCTGTAGGCCGCAAACGCGTCGATTTGAACACCTGCTCCAGTCGCTGCGCGTTCTCGCTGATCATCCCTCGCGCACGGCGATTCGCATCACGCTCGCAAACAAGGTCAACGCTATCGGAGAGCCGGGCTACGCGAAGCTCATCGAATTGGCTGAACCCGACTACGTCGAGGTGAAATCGTACATGCATCTTGGCTTCTCGCGAAAACGACTGCCGCGCACGGCGATGATGTCGTACGCAGGCGTTATGTCGTTTGCGCACGATATCGCAGAGCGAGCAGGCTACGCCGTCGCCGCGGGCTCTCCCGCTAGTCGCGTCGTCGTGCTCTCAAAAAGCGGGTCGACAGCGAGAATTACCGACTAGCTGTTTATTGACGACGCGCAGAATTCGCTGGCCGCTAATCAGGGGTACGTGTATATGGGAACGAAAGCCGATATCGCGAAGCTCAAGGAGAGAAAAAATCTCTATGGATTGATTAATGCGCTCAAAGACCCCGACGCGGACACTCGATCACAGGTTGCCGAGGGGCTCGGAGAGCTGAAGGACGAAGCCGCTACAGACGCCTTGATAGAGGCGCTTAACGACGATCATTGGTCAGTACGCCGGAATGCAGCCTGGGCGTTGGGAGAGATCGGCTCTGCACGAGCTGTTCTGTACCTCATAGGCGCCTTCAAAAAAACCTGGGGCGGCATCGACGCGTATTGTGCCGAGGCGCTGGTAAAAATCGGTCGGCCAGCCGTCAAGCCATTACTGCAGGTCATCGATGGCCCAGACTTGAACACGCGTTACTGGTCAATCGAGGCTCTTGGACAGATCGGCGATGCGCGTGCTATAGAGCCTCTGATAGCACTACTTTCCGACCAAGACGCAATCATCCGATACAGTTCAACTAAGGCCCTTGGGGCGATCGCGGATAGCAAAGCGTTCGATGCATTGACTAAATCGCTGCAAGATCAGAGTGACATGGTGAAACGGCGGGCTCGAAAGTCACTACGCGAATTGGTGTCACAGGAATCCGCGCAGAAGATCGACCTGCAGACTGGCAAGCTGATCAAATTGATTGCCGTAGTAAAAAATGACGACGGGACGGTCAAAAACATAGAAATCGACGTGAAGTCGCCGAAGGAAAACACGACGCACGAGTAAATGGGCGACCCACAGCTTTTTTCCCTCCCCCGCGATCTTTAGCCTGAAATATCGACGTGACGGCGATCCTGGCGCCGCCGGGCGGAGGTAAGCATTTATACCAGGATGACGTGGTAGGAATTTGAACCAGTCGAGCTATCTTAAAACGAGCGCCGCGTCATTTTGGCGAGCGATCAGTAAGCGACACACTGTTCAGAAATTGAATTGTTATGGCTCACGTGCCCCTTTTTATCGACCTAAGCGACAAGTGCATCGTCATATTCGGCGGTGGACACGTCGGAGAGAGGAAGGCCAAGATGTTTTGCGCTTACGGGCTAACCAAAGTGGTGAGCACGAGCTTCACCCCTGAATTGATGAAAATGGCAGACAATGGGCTTGTCGATGCGATCGTCGACGATCTAAAAGACGTCAAAAAGTACCTCGACGGCGCGTTCATCGTCGTTCCTGCAACCAACAACCGCGCGCTCAACGGGTTGATAGCCGATCAGGCAAAGGCTATGAACATCCTCGTGAACCAGGTTGACGACATCGGCGAGGTCATCGTTCCGTCGGTCATCCACAAAGACGACATCAACATCGGGATCTCGACGATGGGCAAAAGTCCTGCGGCAGCCCGATTTCTGAGGCTACGCATTGAGGAGCTCATCGAGAACGTCGCCCTTATGGTGACGCTCCAAAGCGAGCTGCGAAGCATTCTAAAAAAAGAGATTGACAGCCAGCTTGAGCGAAGGCACATCCTTGAGTCAATCATCAATGACCACGGCGTGTGGATGGCGCTGGCGCGCAGCTACGACGCGGGGCTCCACGCGGCGCTTGAAATTATGGAACACGAGCGAATGAAGCCGCGCACCACGACATAAGGGGGTTCTCACGTGAATGGGATCATCAACCTCTCAATCTCGCACAAATGGGCAAGCCTGAACGATCTCGAGTGCGCCCGCATCGACAATCTAGAAGACACGTTGAGGGCAATGCGTTCAGCAGACGGTGTTCGTGAGTGTGCCATCGTGCAGACATGCAACCGGATTGAGCTCTACCTCGACGTTAACAGCGAGTTCGACGTCACCGCGTTCAAGAGACGTTTCTTCCCGTCTGTACCGCACGAGCTCATCGCCCGCTATGAGTCGCACGAGTCACTCCGACACCTGATGCGCCTGGCATCGGGCCTTGATTCAATGATAGTCGGTGAGGACCAAATACTCGGTCAGCTTAAGGATGCGGTAGAAGCCGCGAGCAAAGAGCGAACGCTGGGGCCAGAGCTGGGCTTGGCATTTTCCAAGGCCATCAAGGCCGGCAAGCGCGCGCGTACCGAGACGCAGATCAACCGCGGTTCAGTCTCCGTCGGCTCTGCCGCCGTCGACCTCGCGGAACGACTGATGGATACCCTCGACGACAAGTCGATTCTGAGCATCGGGGCCGGCGAGCTAGGAACACTCGTGGCGGTCGCCCTCGCCGAACGAAAACTGAAAGCGATGTTCGTGTCCAACAGAACCTTTCGACGGGCCCAAACCCTCGCCAAGCAGCTTGGCGGAACAGCAATACGATTTGACACAATAGACGATTACCTGTGCGAAGCGGATCTCGTCATAAGCGCGACGGCTGCGCCGCACTACATATTGACGCGTGATCGGGTCAGACGCGCAATGCAGCGGCGAAACGGCCGCTCGCTCGTTATCATCGACATCGCCAACCCGCGCGACGTCGAAGAAGCCACGGCGACGATCGATCACGTTGAGCTGCACAACATAGACGACCTCCGGAGAATCACCGAGGAAAACCTAAAAAAGCGGCGTTCTGAGATCGGAAAGGTGGTCGCGATCATCAATCAAGAGTTAACGTTTCTCGAAAAGCAGTATAAGAAAGCTCGCGCGAATGAGCTGATCGCAGCCTTGTATCAGAGCGCAGAGGAACTCAGGATTCGCGAACTGGAAAAAGCGCGCAAACGCATGCACAGCGCGGATGACTTGCGCAGCTATCAGCAGATCCTAGACGATCTCACCGCTTCGATCGTCAACAAGCTGCTATTCGAGCTGACCGCTTCGCTGCGAGAGGCGGCGGCTAACGACGATGATGACCTGATGCGCTCGGCGCACAAGCTCTTCAAACGCGAGGCTGATTAACGTGGCACGTCGACCCGCACGGCTCCGAAAAAAGGGCATCAGCACGCTGATTCGAGAGACGTCACTGCACCCGCACGACTTGATATGCCCACTGTTTGTCGACGAGAACCTGCGAGCGCCGGTCTCGATTCCCTCCCTGCCGGGGTTTTCTCGTCACACCGTTGAAACCGCCATACTTGAAGCCAAGGAGGTCACGAAGCTGGGCATTCCCGCCGTGATCGTGTTCGGGGTGCCACGCCACAAAGACGAAACGGGGAGCTCCGCGCTCAGCGGCATCGTGCAAGATACCATAAGCGCGATCAAAGCGAACGTGCCAAAAGCCACGGTTATCGCCGACACGTGCCTGTGCGAGTACACGAGTCACGGTCACTGCGGCATCGTCGATGAAGCGGGCACCATGCGCCGCGATCCGACGCTAGAGATGCTCCAACGGGTTGCCGCATCGTACGCGCGTGCCGGAGTCGACATCGTCGCACCATCGGGCATGATCGACGGCATGGTCGGTGCGATACGAACGAAGCTCGACGAAGAAGGGTTTGACGCGGTCGCCCTCATGCCGTACGCCGCGAAATACTGTTCAACCTTCTATGCGCCGTTCCGGGACGCCGTGGACTCAAGGTGCGCGTTCGGCGATCGCTCAGCACATCAAATGGACCCTGCCAACACCAACGAAGCGGTACGTGAGGTGCGTTTGGACCTGGAGGAGGGTGCCGATATAATTATGATCAAACCGGCACTGCCCTATCTGGATATCATCTACCGGATTAAGCAAACCTTCGGCGTCCCGGTCGCGGCGTACAGCGTCAGCGGGGAATACGCAATGTTGCGGTCGGCGATAGACAACGGCCATTTGACGGATGAAGCCATCTACGAGACGCTCCTTTCAATAAAGCGCGCCGGAGCCGATATGATCGTAACGTATTTTGCCAAAGAAGCGGCAAAGAGACTGGCCCCACAGTGAGGGGGCATACCCATGCGAACAGACGAGTCTGCGAAGCTGTATGAAAAAGCCCGAAAGGTGATGCCCGGCGGCGTTTCAAGCCCGGTCCGGGCGATTGACCCGTATCCGTTTTACGTCCAGAAGGCGAGCGATTCTCGGATATGGGACGTCGACGGCAACCTGTACATTGATTATTGCATGGGCTACGGCCCACTCATCCTTGGCCACGCACACCCAGCAGTATACGCGGCAGTGGCTGAACAACTGAAGTCCGGGTGGGACTATGGCACCCCTGTCAAGGCTGAGATTGACCTCGCGGAGCGCATTCAAGCGGACTTCCCGTCAATGGAAATGCTTCGGTTCGTATCGACTGGCACCGAGGCCACGATGAGTGCGATTCGCACCGCCCGTGGGTTTACCGGAAAAGACACCATCGTAAAGGTCGAGGGAGGCTACCACGGCGCACACGACGCGGTGCTTGTAAAGCCAGGATCGGCCGCCATCTCGACGGCGAGCTCATTGGGGATTCCCGCAGCGGCGGTGGAACATACCGTGCAAGTGCCGTTCAACAACGTTGAAGTCCTTTCAGGCGCTTTAGAAAAAAACGACGCGGCGTGTCTTATCATTGAACCGGTGATGGGCAACATCGGGCCAGTAGTGCCCGAAGAGAACTACTTGTCTGACGTGCGAAAAGTCACCGAAGAGAACGAGACGCTGCTGATATTTGACGAAGTGATTACCGGCTTTCGGCTGTGTATCGGCGGGGCACAGTACCTTTACGGGGTCACTCCTGACCTGACCACCCTCGGAAAAATCGCCGGCGGAGGATTTCCGATGGGCGTTTTTGGCGGCAGAAGGGAGATTATGGAATGTGTCGCCCCGTCGGGAGGCGTATTCAACGCGGGGACGTTCAGCGGACATCCCGTTTCACTCGCCGCGGGCCTAGCGACACTTAGCGTGTTAAACGATGAGGGTTATCGACGCGTCAACGGCTTGGGGGACCTCCTTAGACGGATGCTTGTCGACCTCCTCGAAGAGCTCGGGGTTCATATCTCGGTGCAGGGGATAGGGACAATGTTCCAAGTCTTTTTCACCGAAAAACCGGTCAGGAATTATCGCGACGCGCTGACCTGCGATGCCAGCCTGTACAGGAAATTCAGCGCATATATGCGCGACGAAGGAATCTTCTTGGCTCCTTCGCAATATGAGACCAACTTTATCTCATTGGCACACTCAAACGAAGATCTGGAATACACCATCCGCGCGAGCGCAAACGCGTTCGAACGGCTTTACAGCCTTGACGTCGACACGCCAGGTTACTAGAACGCAGTGGCGACTGCGAACAATGAATAGGGAGTGATCAACATACTGCGTATCGGCACCCGAGGCAGTAAACTCGCATTGATTCAGGCAGAGACTGTTAAGAGTGTGCTAGCAAAAAACGGTGTGGAGAGCGAGCTTGTCATCGTAACAACGAGCGGCGACAGCTTCACCGACAAGCCCTTCCGCGAGGCCGGCATTGGGGCGTTTGTGCGTGAGATCGACGACCGTATACTCACTGGCGACATCGACGTGGCGGTGCACAGTATGAAAGACGTGCCAACGAAGCGGCCGCAGGAGATAAGCGTGTGTGCCGTGCTGCCGCGTGCTTCACCGTATGACGTTCTTATATTTGACCGTCCGCTGCATGACGGAGCCGTCATAGGCACCTCGAGCTTGAGACGGCACGCTCAATTGGCGCGCTACTTTCCGCAGTACGGTCGCAGACAAATTCGAGGCAACGTGGACACACGAATGCGAAGATTGAGAGCGAGCGAGTTTAGCGGGATCGTTCTCGCGGAAGCCGGGCTCGAGCGTTTAGGCGCGCGCATCAATCAGAAGCGCTTACCGTTCGTGCCCTCACCGAATCAAGGAATAATCGCAATAATGGCGAGCGACGAGATCCAAGAGTATGACGCCGTCTCCGCACTCAATGACAGAACCACGCTCGTCGAAGCGATGGTGGAGCGCATCATCATGGAGACTCTGGGCGGCGGATGTTTGATCCCCCTCGGCGTCTTCGCGCAATTCAAAGGCGACTCGGTCAGCGTCACCGCCGAGGTGCTCTCCCTTGATGGGCAACGAGCGGTCCGCCTCGCCGATCGTATATCAGTGGAGAGCTACGACCACGATTCACGAGCATTCGCCCTCAGAATAAAAGAAAACGGAGGTGAGAAGTTGATTGCAGAAGCCATCGCAACCGGCTTCAGCGCTTAACTGACCTGTGACCCCGACACGCCGCAGGAAAGGAAAGGTCTTTCTGGTAGGCGCGGGCCCGGGTGATCCGGACCTGCTGACACGAAAAGCAGAGTGTGTGATCAGAGACGCCAATGTGGTGTTGTACGACAAACTCGTCGACGACCGCATCGTCGCGCTCGTTCCCCACGGGACGGAGCTCCTGGATGTCGGAAAGGATCCGGACCGCCACAAGGTGCCGCAGCACAAGATAAACGAGCTACTCGTCAGCTACGCTCTTCAAGGGAAGACCGTCGTGCGGCTCAAAGGAGGCGATCCCTTCGTATTTGGTCGGGGCGGAGAAGAGGCAGAGGAACTCGCGACCCACGGCGTCGACGTGGAGGTGGTGCCTGGCATTTCTTCGGCGGTCGCCGTTCCTGCATATGCCGGCATACCGGTCACGCACCGAGACTACGCCTCAAGCGTCACCATTATTACGGGTCACGAGGCGGCGGGCAATCGGTTGCAGTGGGAAGTCCTCGCACAGCTTGATG